>DATHIE010000353.1:0-6947 GCA_035316905.1 Chryseolinea sp.
CCCAAGCAGACTTATGTAAAACTGAAGCTCCTTGGTCCACGTTAGGTCTTTCGCTTTGGTTGATGCTATTTCAACAAATCCGGAAAGGCAAGGAGCACTCAGCGCTGGATGAGCACCAACACGTTTTTCTAGGACCAACTCGATTTGCCTGACAAACGGATCCCATTTTTGATCATAGGATGAGAAATTATCTCCTATAAGTTTCTGGAATGACTTAAACTTCGAAAAGCCCTCCAGCGTGCTTTCGTCCAAAGGCATGTCCACGCTCCCAATTGGATAATATTGGCCAATGGTATCTTCTATCATCTTGAATGATGCGTGTCTGTACTCGGCCTGAAACTTTTCAATCATAAACTGGGAATCATCGAATTACCCCAAATCTATCGAAACTTTCAAATCTGACAATCGAGACAAATCTGCCTGAAAAAAGTTCGATATTCGTACGGTCCGGTCGACACTAAAGGATTAAATCATGAGGTTGGGCCGTTTTATTGGTTGGTGGCAAAAAAATCGGCTAGCAACCCGATATTTAAGTTGTTCTAAACCCGACAATAACCCGTCCAGCGCCGGTCGAATAATCGTAGTGTTGATATTCAATGGTCCTTGTCTACAATGAATCTTAAACCGATACCTTGGAAGACCTAACAATATAGTTGACCTTCTGTAAATCCTAAGTTATGCCAAGAGCAATAAAAGCCACGTTAGATAAAATCATGAAAGGCAAGCAAATAGGCGTTGAGCAATTGGATGACTTGTTAGAAGGTACGCAAAAGAATAAATTTAAGGCGCTGGCGAATTTTGTTTCAAGAATGTCGTTGGGTCTTAGAATGTTCACACTTGCACAAGTGCTAACTAAACCTGAACATCATGCTATTTTTTCGCTGAAAGTTAATGAACTAGAAGAAACTGTAACGGAGGCTTCAAAGAATTTGATTGTGACATGTGTTTCGGCAATTGAAGTCTACTTTAAAGAAGTCATTGTCGAAAATGCTGATGGTTGGAACGTAATCGGATACGACAAATTGTTATCAGAAAAAATAACCTTGAGTGAAGCGTACCACCTTTTCAAACACACAGATGTTTCAAGGGAAGCGATTGTAGCAGAACACTATTCTTTTCAAAGTATAGAACAAATTGCTTCGACAATGGACACGCTTACTGGTAGCAAATTCTATGATAAGGTAGTACAAACAACGACAAAAGACGTACCTAAAAAGGGTAATTGGGACACAGACTACCAGCCGCACTTAAGAGAACTCTTTGAATTGCGAAACAGAATTATACACGAGAACACATCTAAACTTACAATCAATGGAAAAAAGACTTTACAACTTTGGACAACTGCACTTTCATTCATCATACGAGTGCATACTTATGTTCAAATATTTCGCGTTTAGATAGAAAGGTTCGTTCAATAGTCTCGTGATTTTTTATCATGAAGCCAAAAGTCAGTTTTCTTTGTCCTTATAGGTCTAGTCGCTATCTCTATCGGAATCGTTTAATTCTTCTGGTCTCCTGCCCGACTGAACATCCAAAAGTATTTGATTTGAATAATGTGTCAGGCTTGAAGCGAAAGCGATTTCATTGGGCCGATTCTGAAGGACCGCACGGGATTCACCGATGCCGCCATTGTACTTTGGTATCTGAGGGTAAACGCTGCAATAAGGAAGGTTGCCAAAAGGGAAACCAGAAAAACGCCAGGGACGACCTGGTATTAATATTACTCACCAGGAACCGTGTATGAGGTTATGCCTCTGCTATGGTTGCGCGTCACTAACGTCCGATCATCGATATAACAATCCGCGCTGTCTACAAGAGTTCTGATATCGGGGAATGCAGATCGCGGCCAGCCGCCGCGAAAACCCATCGTAAGCAAAGGCCAAACAAGTGACGCATAGGAAGGACCACCATCATATGAACTAGACAAGATCCCAATTAGGCTCCCTTCATTATTAAATACAGGACCACCACTCATGCCGGAAAAGGAGGAACATTCGACTTGTAACGATGGTCCACGCAACATTGATTCGTCCCGTCTTATTGGGTACCTATTTGATACCACGCCCTGGAAAGCGTTGATTGTTACCTGACCTAAAAACTGATCCGAATAGTTATCGCCTTGATATACGGCCTTTGAAGCTCTCGCGCCAACTAAATATACCGTCTCCCCAATCCCTGGATATTTAGTAGAAATCGCTGCAACAGTTAACACAGGGGGGATATCTGAAACCAACGACAAGCCAAGAATTGCTAGATCTGTTTCCGGGAGAATATTAATTTTTCGAATGACCCATAGATGCATCGCGTTTATGGAATATCCAATAACGAGAGTGCCCAAATTACCGTCTACAATATCTGGAATAAAATCATTTATGACATGAGCAGCAGTGATCGCAACACCAGATCCGACTAAAACTCCAGTCCCGACGAGGCTGTGCGCCACGCCCTTGGATCGTATGCAGATGCTCAAGAGAGTGCCAGCAAATTCTGAGTTGACGACTATAGTAGATTCGGTCGAAGCAAAATTGAAACGAAGTCGGGCAGGTGTGATTCCAAACTCGCTACCAACAGGTATTTCGTCGGACGGCTCCCTATTTATTGTACTTGAATAAATGGCCATATGTCCTAAATTTAAGTGTTGAATACTTCCATCGCTTGTTGACAACAAATGTATTATGATTTTCGGTCCGCGTCGCCCCAGAAACTTTTTTTGAAATGAAACGGGGGTAGAAATTAAGTGCAGGATATATTAGCTTAAATTTATCGAACCTCTCAAATCCCTGAATGCTGCTAAGTCTGTTAGAAAAAAGTTCGATATTCGTCCGCTCTGGTCTACTCGGAAAATAAGGTGGCTAAGGCTCCGTATTTCAATGCCCGACCGAACTTGATAGAGAAGTTCTTTATCAAATTTTGTCAGCGTTCAACTGAAGACTTTTCGGTGGGTCGTTCGGGCGGGGATAGAATTTCACCCCGACGCGTCGGGGCGATTCTGAAGATGCAGGTTCGATTCCTGCCGGGGCTACTGCGCCCGCCGAAGCTTTAGCGAAGGCGGGCTTTTTTGGACGTCAATGCCAGCAACTCTATTAACGTCGGACCTGGTCGCGCATATTTTTACCATGTTGTCACAAATGAGATTTGTCATTTTAATCGCACTTGCCGGATTTCTTTTTTCATGTTCAGCTCCCGTACAACTTCAGAAAGATTATTCGTTAAATAAGAGGATTCTTCTTCCCTTCCGTGTTGACTCTGTTGTATTTGTTGATCGAAGAACTGATACTTTGACCAAAGACCTGAAACTCCCTCTACTCACTGCAAAACCGAGGGAATGGATCGTTAAGCCAGGCCTGAGCGAAGAGCTAAAGAGAGAGATCTTGAAAATGATTGAGGATTCAAGCAATCCTGATGGATTGTCGACAAATGTTATTTTTTATGTCAACGAAGCTTATTACAAAATATCTGGAAATGCGACGAAGGTGGGTGAACATACACGATTTGATTGCGAATTGCAGTTTAAGATAGTTGAATCAGATATTTTTTACTCTGCCAAGGCAACTGCCTTTCATGATTACGTAGGTGTATTTAATGCAACAGAAAGGCATGTGATAGAGGAATACAAGGTGACAGTTAGAAATAGTACATTCAATGCGCTAACACAGGCGGAGAAGGCCTTTGATTAGACGATGCAGTAATTTTTTGATTTGGTGATTGATTCCATTGGCCGCCGTAGCGTCGCGCGAAGGAGGCCGATTCTGAAGATGCCCGCCCGACGGAACTTGGATAATACCATTTGTTGGTATAACTATCAGTGTATTTATTTAAAGGTATTTTGTGAATCGTAGTTTGACCTATTTTATATCAGCTATGAAGCGCCTTATTTCATTTAACACTTCCGTTTCGTTCGACAAGAATATGTAGTGCATGCCTTGCATCCTTATCACTTGTGCTGATGGGACAGTTGCTTCAAACACATCTGCCTGTTTCTTCGTAAGATCATCGATCTTGGAGAAATAGAGTTCGGCCTGATTTCGAATATTCGAATCCGCACTGGCAGTCATCCATGCCTCTCGGCTATGCGGAACTGCAAAGATAACCAGAGAAGGCAAGGAGATAACCACATTACTCCCGGGGTTGCTCAGCAGGGTTGGGAAAATCACAAAGCCAGGAAAATTACGGGGTCGGGTTGGCTGCCCTTGCGCAGTCGAGTCCCATGTCTGTCGAAATTCTGATAGCGGCCGACGAAACCCATAGGTTTCGGCATCCCAGTTCTGCAACGTTTCAAAATTTGTGAGATCATTTTCCTGGGGAGAAGGAGGTTGAGGCCCACTCAGATTGAAGAAATCCTGCATTGTTGGACCCTTCTCATTGCTGAACGCGTAAGGATAACCTGCTTCCAGATAAATCAGAGCTGAGATGCGGCCAGGTGAAATACGAGTGACCAGGTTCATTTCGGCTCCACCAATTGAATGTGCTGCAAGCACTGGATCGACGATCGCCATTGAGTCAAGAACGGCAATAATATCTTTAGCAAGCCTGTCTGCATTTTCGATCGAGACAAACTGCGAAGCGCCGAAGCCCCGCCGGGTTATCCCGTAAACGTGGAATTCGTTTGCAAGCATCGGAGCAAAATGATCGAAAATGTGAGCCGTGTTACCACCGCCTGCAAGCAAGACGAGCGATTTCCCTGAACCTCCCCAATCGATGACTTCCAGCTTTACATCTTTTTCCACTGTGACGAAGTGAACGCTATAGGATGAAGCTTCACGGCTTGCTTTTGGTTGCCACGAGCAGGCCCCTGCTAACGGCACAAGAATAACAAGGATGACCTTGATGTTTGCAAGCGCTTTCCGCTTATTCTCCTTTCTTCGCGTTGTCATCGATCAAGTGCTGACTGGATTTCACCCGATATCTCTCTCGGCCGCTTCGCGAAGTTTTCGATAACACGGCCATCTTTGCCAACCAGTACATAGTGAGGATAAATTCCGATCAGATAATTCTTTTCAAGCATTCCCTCCCATCCTTTGTTGGCAAAGAGATTAACGGTTTTCAATTTGTGTGTATCGATCATCTGCAGCCATTTCGTTTTGCTGGTGCGCGTGCATATGCTAATAACCTTTACGGGTTTACTTTCGAACTTCTTAACGAGATCATTTTCGTAGGGAAACTCTTCGATACACGGCTTGCATCCCGCAAACCAAAACGATAGGTAGACAACCTCGCCCTTGAATTGACTCAATGAAACCAGCGAGTCGATTTTATCTTCCAGATAAAAATTCGGTGCATTGTCGCCTGGTCCTAAAGACTTGATCTTCGTGCTAGCCCGCTTTCGAAGATAATCAACCAGATACTGAGATGAAGCACCGAATTGAGTCTTGTCCAGTTCAGAAGATACTTCATTCGGTGAATGGATCAGTGCGGTACTGATTGAACTGAGTTTATAAAAATCAGCGACCTTTCCGCTCAATACCTCAGTGGCCAATTGAAACTCCTTATCATGATTGCTGTCCGGTCCTCGTTCAGCCTTGTAGGGGAAATAGTGAAGTAAGAATTGTTGATAAGCATAGTCATACATAGCAGTCTCGTTACTCAGCGGAAGTGACTTCAAAAAATCGAAATAGCCTTCTGGAATAACATTCTTTTTATGCAACATAAACTCCTGATAAATGACCGCATAAACACGAAGCATCGCGTTTTGATATTTCATGGCATCCGATTCATAGCGCATAAACCATTCTGGAAGCAGTTGTTTATTCTGGTAGCTTCGCCCTGCAGTTGTTGTCGGTGCGCCTACAAGTGCTGACTTCCAGAATATTTCCTGCTCCTGATACAGTTTGTCGGCTTTCAGTTTGAAGTCAACAAGGTTGGCCGCGTTCGAGGCAGCATTCATCATCTGTTGCAAAGTTGATATGGGAAAATTCTCAGTCTTCTTAAGATAGTAGTTTTGTATATGCATTGACTTGCCGGCGAAGACTACTGTCGGATCGTTCGACGGACCGTGAAGATTGATTTCAATGGTGTCGCCCGGAATCAAAAGCACATGAATATTGCTGGCGCCAAAGGAAATGTCACCTTCCTGCAAGGTTCTGACAGGACAATTCACAAATATTATATTTCTATCCACATATAAACTGTCTGAAATCTCGTAGTAGTCAAAGGCGGGAAAGGGGTGAAAAGTTCGAACCAACACCGGTACACGATCCGATCCCTCTAAGAATGAAATCTTCACGGTACTTATTGCATCCAACGAAAAATCTTGTGCAGAAAGGTCCGTCCAGAAGACACAGCAGATGATTATGATACTAGTCGACCGACACCACATGCGTCCTAATTATTTAGTTTTAAAATAAATAATTAGTTTAATAAAACAAATACGATCTCGTTTTGAATAGAAATAACAGTTTTGAAAATGATGGGGTGAGGGACCGTGGAGAAGTGTGGAATTTTAGCGTTAAACTTGAATTAAGCCAACAATGAAAAAATATCTCCCATTCGTGTTTGTCCTTTTTGCATTCACGCCTCCCGTAGCGCCAAACCGATTGCCCGAAAAACAATGGCTTCAATACAAAACCCCCGAAGATGCAGGCTTTTCATCACAAAAACTTCTAAAAGCGAATAAGCACGCAGTCCAGTACAAATCTGCCAGCGTACTCATTATATATAAAGGAGCTATCGTGCAATCGTGGGGCGATGCCAGCCGCCGATTTCGTATGCATTCTTCAAGAAAAGCAACCCAATCGGCACTAATAGGCATTTATGCATCGAAAGGTGCGATAGACATCAATAAATCGATCGGTGAATACGGTATCGATGAGGTAACGCCACTCACCGACGTCGAGAAAAAAGCCACTGTAAAACAACTCATGACCGGCTACTCAGGCAAATACCTTCCATCTGCAGCAGGTGGCGGCGACATGCCCAAACGCGGTATTCATCAACCTGGCGAACACTGG
>DATHIE010000354.1:0-2102 GCA_035316905.1 Chryseolinea sp.
AAAGCATTCCATAATTGACTTGTCGAAAACTTAGAAAATCCGCTGTGATCAGAGGGATAGTCCAAACGAAAACAACAAATGGCAATAGGTGTACTAAATGGCGTACTGATATCCGAAATGACTTGTCGGAGATAGTGTGGACATAAAAATAAAACAAAGGTCCCAACGCCAACCATGATCCGTAACGCGTGCCGTAAAATGCATTGATGGGGATATCATAAGGTAATCTTACCGAAAGAAATTCGGCCTGAAACCAAACAAGCACTAGCAACTTTAGTAATAGAAACAGACTTTCTTGTGACGACCGTTTGTAACGTGTGATCAGAATTGAAATGATAAAAAATCCCTGAGCAAGGGTGATGAATAAGACAACGGACAAAAAGTCAACGGATAAGGACATGTCGCTAACATATCGAATCCAACGCGACAATAAAAATCTCCGGATATCACAAACTGTTAAGCCATAGACCAGCCACTTCGAGCTGTCGCTTAAGACCCTGTATTCGACGGCTTCCGGAGATAAAATCAACAGCTAGTGGCTAACCTTAGTTAAGGGCGGTGGGCCCGTCGGAAGCAGAGAACGGTAGCGATAGGATTGCCTTCGCTTTTCAAAATCTTCACGGATGCTCTTTTGTAAGGGGGGATTTTCAATGTAATCAACGATTGTCAAGGCAAGCACTTTAGCGGCCTGGATCATTCCTTTATGTCCGATTGAATGACCGGTGAACATCGTACCAGGCCATTGGTGCATAGCTACACCCGGCAACGAATTCACGACAAAATAAACCTCTGGTGCTATCCAGCTGGCGTCTCCAATATCGCTAGCATAACCGTACAATTGTTCGCGACCTGAGTTGTCGGCAAAGGGTAAGATCTTATCGTATATTCCGTTAGAAGGTATACCGAGGTGTTGCTGCAGTTGTTTTACAAACTGTTCTTCAACTTCGGTATACTGGATTGAACCTAACGATTCGAGATTTTTGTGCACTACTTCCATTGCTTTAACATTCGGAAGAAACTGATGTATTGCACGGATCACTTTTATGTTGGCCTGTCCATTGCCTTCATCCCTAACCTTGGTTACAACTGAACTGATCTTTTCATACAATTGATAGGCATCTCGTTGTCGTGCGCATTGAAGTCTGATAGTCACTCGGGTTGTATCCGGAGTTTCGTTCAAAGAGTGAGGCGACTGATTGATTGAGTAATTCAATTTGATGCCATTATTAGTCATTGCTCTCAACGTTTGTAGTTCATCGATGATTACTTCAAGGCTTTCCGTTGTTGTTGGGCTTGACTCCTTGTCGAGCATGATGTTGACCTTGCGACCTGCCAATGTGATCTCCATGTCAATAAGGGCATCCCAGGGAACAGTGGATGCAATAGTCACTGGTGCAGGATGCCAATACAAGCTTAAATCCAGATCGTCGAAATAGCCATCGCGTGCCAAGTAAGTCTTGGATCCTAATTTTCCTTCTGCCGTTGTCCCGTAATAACGGATTGTACATTTAAGTTTTTTGCGCTCGATGAGGTCTTTGATAGCCAACGCTGCCCCTACGCTTCCAACACCCAGCAAGTTGTGACCACCTCCGTGCCCGAATTGCTGTCCCACAATTTCCTGCCGCCTGGGAACTACTGCATTTGATGCGCCCGCATCCGCATCATACTCTCCGTACAACCCTACTACCGGCTTACCTTTTCCATAGCTTGCTATGAAAACAGTTGGGAACCCGCTGACATTTTCCTGGATCGTAAACCCTTCTTTCATGAGAAATTCCATTAATAGCCTTGATGACCTGATCTCTTCGAACGACGGTTCGGACAGCGTCCAGATCGAATCGCTGAGCATAGTCAGTTCGTTTTTTCTCTTCTCAATGTATTGAATTGCCTGAAGCCGGAACTTTGTTGTTGCCTTCACCGATTGGGCATAAGCATACTGGCTTTGAAGGAGGCTAATGAATAAAAGACAAATTGAACACGAAAAGCAAAGATTCATCTTGTTATAATGGGGACACTGAGCGAAATTATTGATGCACTTACCCTTGCCCCATTACGTTCGACAGTTCATGTTCGATATTCGACGTTTGAGGCATTTTGCAAGC
>DATHIE010000355.1:0-14576 GCA_035316905.1 Chryseolinea sp.
TTTTTCTCGGTAGAGAGTCGCCTGAAGAAGAACTGGAGTATCATATACGTCTTTATTGTTTGGTTATATGATGTAATGCCAATTCCAGGCCATACTATAAATCAGCCAAATTTCATGTTTTTGAGGGGTATGTGACTGCTAGAGTCTTATTCTGGGAATGTAATTTCAATCTGGCGTCTTCAATCACAGAATTCGGGCTGCTTTGGATCAGGAAGCTCGCCAAACCAGACCAACCCATATTCTTTGTAAATTCCTATTCCGATAGCCTCCCATTTGACTTTCTCCCAGGTGCCCGAATTAATGAGTAGTGGGTTATGACCGGGACTGATTTTCCAACCATCTAATCCTTCCTGAGCACTGGCGCCTATAGAACTATAATACGCGATTTCAAATCCGTATCCTTCGTACCCTGCAACCTCCTTTGGCTTCAGCCACATACAATCCGCCTTTTTGTGGTCATTGGTGTAGCAGCATGAAGTCCATTTTCCCTTTGAAGACCAGCTATGCGGATTGCATCGATTGCCTGGATCGAATTTGTAGTTTTCGGAAAGGTCCCGCGCATGCGTTTGGGCCACTAATGTCAGGCTCACGGAAAGCGGGATTGATTCGAGACTACACGACCTTCGATATTCCATTATCAGGTCGTACAATTTCTTTTCCTCCTTCGTCAGGCAGGCCACGCTAACGATTTCAGGTCGTCGATAAAACCCGGTCAGCGCTATCAAAACGATAAGTGAAAGAAGCGTTTTCATGGCCTTTTATTTTATTCAATAAACGACTTATGAAATAAAATATCCTTCATTTCTGACCTTATTTTTATAATTTTCCGCGCCCAAAAAAGGCGCAGTATTCCAATTCACATTAAAAGCTATAACGATGAGCGATCAAAAAATTAGCATTAGTAACGGTAAGCTTACAGTGCCGGACAATCCAACGATTCCATTTATTGAAGGTGATGGTACGGGTATAGATATTTGGCCCGCATCCCGACTGGTTTTCGATAAGGCTGTTGAAAAGGCCTACAATGGAAAACGTAAGATCAACTGGAAGGAAGTCCTTGCCGGCGAAAAAGCTTTCAATAAGACCGGAAGCTGGATGCCTGAAGAAACGCTCAACATATTTAAAGAATATCTCGTCGGAATTAAGGGGCCGCTAACCACACCCGTAGGTGGTGGTATTCGCTCTTTGAACGTGGCATTACGCCAGGAATTGGATCTCTATGCATGTGTGCGGCCGGTGCGTTGGTTTAAAGGCGTACCGTCACCTGTGAAGGAACCCCACAAGACAGACATGGTCATCTTCCGCGAGAACACGGAGGATATATATGCAGGTATTGAATTTCAGGAAGGCAGTGAAGAGAACAAGAAATTCATGACGCTTTTGAAAGACAACTTTCCGAAGAGCCATAAGAAGATACGTTTCCCTAACACATCGGGAATAGGAATCAAACCTGTTTCTAAGGAAGGAACAGAACGTCTTGTCCGTTCCGCTTTGAAATATGCTCTTGAACACAAGAAGCCGAACTTGACGCTCGTTCACAAGGGCAACATCATGAAGTTTACCGAAGGCGGATTTCGTGATTGGGGATATGAACTTGCAAAGAAAGAATTTGGAGCAGTTGACCTTGACGGAGGACCATGGCAAGTGATTAACAACAACGGCCACAAACTGATAGTAAAGGACGCTATCGCTGATGCATTCCTGCAACAAATCTTATTGCGTCCTGACGAATACTCAGTCGTTGCAACGTTGAACCTGAACGGCGACTATATCTCGGATGCACTCGCGGCAATCGTCGGAGGAATTGGTATCGCACCGGGTGGTAACGTGAACTACATTACTGGCCATGCAATTTTTGAGGCGACACACGGAACTGCTCCGAAATACGCAGGACAGGATAAAGTAAACCCAGGGTCGGTAATACTCTCTGGTGTAATGATGTTCGAGTATATGGGATGGTTAGAAGCTGCTGATCTTGTTTATAAAGGTCTTGAAGCATCTATTTCAAAGAGGAAAGTAACATATGACTTCCATCGACTAATGGAAGGAGCTACTTTGTTGAAGTGTTCTGAGTTTGCACAGGAAGTAGTGAAGAATATGTAAAGCACTTCCGAAATGACAAATAGAAAAGGCGCCATACAGCGCCTTTTTTGTTGAATAATTGCCCTTAAAATTCTAGCATCTTGATCGCCGTTAGCGCGGCTTCCTCTCCTTTGTTTCCGTACTTTCCACCGGCACGATCGAGAGCTTGTTTTTTGTCTAATGTTGTTAGCACTCCAAATATTATCGGCTTACGCGTTTTTAATCCAGCTTCAGTAATACCATATGCTACAGCCTGACATATGTAGTCAAAATGTGGCGTTTCTCCTTGTATTACACAACCCAGGCAAATAACGGCATCGATGTCTTTCTTTTCTCCCATCCACAATGCACCGAGCGAAAGCTCAAAGGTTCCGGGAACACTTTTCTTTAGGATATTTTCAGCCTTTACCCCGTGACTCTTGAGACTAGCAACTGCACTTTCGTATAGGGCATCGGTGATTTCTTCATTCCATTCCGCAACAACAATTGCAAATCTCTTTTTTGCGAGATTGATCTTCGATTGAATTTTCCCTGATTTGAGTGGTCCTGCCATTTCTTAACATTTTGTGAACCCTGACAATATCCAATAAAAAAGGGATAGATGTTTATCTATCCCTTCAAATGTACTTTGCAAGAACTATGAGTTAGCTTCCAACCTTGCTTTAAATTTCTTTGCTTCCTGATATTCGTCGGAATCCCAATACTGCGTAATAATTTTCTCGTAGGCTTCTTTTGCCTTATCATTTTGATTCAGCTTCTCGTATGCCAATGCTTCTTTCATCAGATATGCCGGTGAAAAATATTTATTAGGTTCATAATTGGCAGCTTTCTTATAGTATGCGGCAGCATCCTCATATTTTTGTTCTTCCATATAAGTATCGCCGACGAGGCTAAGAGCCCGTGCTTGCACGAGCAGATCGCTCGAACTGAAATCTTCCAAATAAAGTCTTGCCAGCTCAAACTTCCCCTGCTTCAGATAGCAAATGCCCGCGTAATAATTTGCGAGGTTAGCAGCATCAGTGATTCCATAATCATCGATGATGCTCAACAATCCAAGATTGTTGCCGTCTCCATTCAGCGCTTTGTCAAGACTGTCAGCCTCGAAATAGAAAACAGCCTGAAACATTTCATTCTGGGCCAGTTCATTCTGCGAGTTCTTATAGAACCGAAAACCGAAATATCCACCGACAATCAATAGAATTGCCAGTCCTACACCGATAACTAATTTCGGGTTGGTTTCCAGCCAGGTTTCCGCACCAGCCAACTTCTCTTTAAGCGCCTCCGGATTCTCTAGGAGCTCGTGTTTGTGTTCTTCCTTCTTTGCCATCGTTTAACTATTGTTTCTCTACAGCCCCAATGCTGTCCAACTCAAATCTCCTCCTAATATAAATCGCCCCGTGTAGGGACGGGGGCGCAAAACTACAAATTAGATGATTCTAAACAAAAACTGGTCAATCCATGATAAATGGATAGTCTGACTGAACATATACATCAGTCAAAGCCTCCGATGGATCGGGGAATTTTGATTCTTCCGCGAATTTCACGCTTTCTTCCACCTGTGCGATTATTTTTTCATCGATCGCATCCAATTCTTTTTCGGTAGCCATCTTTTTATCCAGGATAGACTTTCTAACAACCTCAATGGGATCGCGCTGCTTGTATTGCTCAACTTCGTCTTTCGTACGATATTTCTGAGGGTCAGACATTGAATGTCCTTTGTACCGATAGGTTCTGAACTCTAATAGTGTCGGACCTTCACCCGCACGTGCTCGTTCGGCTGCGCGAGCAACCGCGTTATGGACGTCTTCCGGTTTCATGGCATCTACTGGCTCGGAAGGCATGTCATACGCATCGGCCAGAGTATAAAGTTCAGTTACATTGGAAGATCTTTGCACAGATGTTCCCATCGCGTAACCGTTGTTTTCGATCACAAAGATAACAGGCAGTTTCCAAAGCATTGAAAGATTGAGCGCCTCGTGGAATGCGCCTTGACGAACAGCACCGTCTCCCATGTAACACATACACAGGTTTCCGGTCTTGTTGTATTTTTCTGCAAATGCCAAGCCTGCTCCGAGTGGGACTTGCGCTCCGACAATTCCATGGCCACCCACGAACCCAACTGCTTTGTCAAAAATGTGCATCGAACCACCTTTGCCTTTTGTTGTGCCAGTTTCCTTCCCGTAAAGCTCAGCCATGATTGCCTTTGGATCCGTGCCAAGGGCGAGGGGATGTCCGTGATCGCGATAGGCAGTGATCCATTTATCACCTTTCCGTAACGCGCTGACCGCACCGGAAGCGCAGGCCTCTTGTCCGATGTATAAATGACAAAATCCCTTGATTTTCTGCATTCCATACAACTGTCCTGCCTTCTCTTCGAACTTCCGCATCAATTGCATGCTTTCATACCAATAGAGGTATGTCTCTTTAGAGAATTCTGTTGAATCGCTCCCCTTCGTCTTTGTTGGCTCACTCTTCGCTTTGGTTGTCGTAGGCATATCCCTATTTTTGATCCGAGTTGCGAAATTAATTCCCAAACGAACATTCGCCAAACTTTCCTGCTAATTCCTCATGCGACTCGAAAAGCTTCAACTCCTCAATTTTAAGAATTATGAGGAGGTCAACCTTAATTTTCCTTACCGGATCAACGTTTTGGTGGGTAAAAACGGCAGTGGCAAGACAAATTTGCTCGACGCAATATTCTACCTGTCCTTTACGAAAAGCGCTTTTTCAACATTGGACCAACAATGTATCCTGATTGGAAGAAACTTTTTTGTCGTGAGGGGTGAATTCAGCCAGGGCGAACACAGAACTGAAATCTCGAGCTCCGTACAGACAGGGGCAAAAAAAGTCTTTCGAGAAGGTTTGTATGAATACCAGAAACTCGCAGAGCACATTGGAAAATACCCTGTAATCCTTATCGCGCCCGACGACGTAGACCTTATTAAGGAAGGTGGGGAGTCAAGGCGGAAATTCTTTGACAGCATTATTTCTCAGCTCGATGGAAAATATCTGGAAAACCTTTTGGCGTACAATCACATTCTCAAGCAAAGAAACGGATATTTGAAGATGGCGTCCGAAAGCGGGGTGGTGGATTGGGTCGCCATAGAATCATACGACCATGCACTAGTGAAGTATGGTGTACAGATCTTTGAAAGACGACGAGAGTTCATTCGCGAATTCATCCCTTATTTTAAAAAGTACTACAAGTTTATTGTGGATGAAGTAGAAGAGGCAGACCTGGAGTACAGTTCCGAACTGAAGGAAAAAGATTTTTACGAGGGATTGGTCAGCGCCCGCCAGAAAGATCTTGGGATGCAGCGGAGTACATTTGGCATTCATCGCGACGACTATCAATTTGTTCTGAAAGGTGGAGAATTGAAACGATTTGGGTCGCAAGGCCAGCAAAAGTCATTTGTAATTGCTTTGAAGTTGGCGCAATTTGAGCTTGTCGAGAAATCTAAAGGCATGAAACCAATTCTGCTTTTGGATGATATTTTTGATAAATTAGATGACCTTCGGATCTCCAAATTGCTTGCGTTGATAAAGACTGATCTGGGACAATTGTTTATCACGGATGCACGACCCGACCGGACAAAAGGGTTGCTAGATCAGATTCAAGTTGAAGCATTTATTTTTACGATTGAGAATGGAAAAGTAAGAGAGTATGGGGAGCTTTAAGAAAGATGGATTTCAATCAGTGGGCGAGGCAATCCGCGACCTCTTAAATACGTATCGGATCGCTAATCGGTACGATGAGGCCACCGTAATTGACTCGTGGGAAAGGCTTGTGGGAAAGCCGATTGCAAAGCGAACAAAAAAAATCTATATCAAGAATAAAGTGTTGTTTGTGGAATTTGACTCTCCTACAATGCGGAACGATTTTTCGCTCCACAAACAAGAAGTGCTGAACGTATTCAGAAAGGAATTTGGAGATGGTGTTGTCTCCGATATCGTAGCTATGTGAGGCTATTTCGTTCTATTCACGCCTGCTAGCGGTCCACTCTTTCTTATCCACGAAAATCTGAGGATAAGTTTTGAAAAAGTGGAAAAGCGTCTAATTTTGCACTCTCTTTTTAAAAAAAGCCTCCTGATGATAGTCTGGAGGCTCATTCGTTCTTAGAAAGATTGCAGTTGGGGGAATACCAAAGCGGCCAACTGGGACAGACTGTAAATCTGTTGTCTTACGACTTCATAGGTTCGAATCCTATTTCCCCCACTTGTCCGCCGAAGCTTTAGCGAAGGAGGACGATGTTGAAGCTATCGAACATTTATTTATTCGTAAGCATCGACAAAAGAAAATTAACTCATCGTAGAGATAGCTGTTGATCCCGAGTACTCGGGACCGCCTTCGCTAAAGCTACGGCGAGCAATGCGGGAGTAGCTCAGTTGGTAGAGCGATAGCCTTCCAAGCTATAGGTCGCGGGTTCGAGCCTCGTCTCCCGCTCTTTACGGAGCGTTATCCGTTATCCGTTAGACGTTAATCGTAGCATTCAAAACGGTTAACGACTAACAATTAACGATTAACGGCCGACAGGCTGTTGTAGCTCAGTGGTAGAGCACTTCCTTGGTAAGGAAGAGGTCGTGAGTTCAATCCTCATCAACAGCTCAACAGACTTGTTGCGTTGTTGATGATGTTGGATCAACTTCGAAGAAAGAGAGTAAAGAATTTTAGTAGTTCGTCTACCTGACAATGACCGGGACCTAGCGAATCCTGGTAGTCGGCGAAAACGAAAACATAAGCAACCCTTATTCGAGAGGCTTAAAATGTTTAGGGTGTAGTTCTTCTGAAGAGAAGGATTTTAATGAGAAACATTAATTAAACACTATACTTTAAACTTTTAACTGGGATTTTCAAATATGGCTAAAGAAACATTTGATCGTTCGAAACCACACGTAAACGTGGGGACTATTGGTCACGTTGACCACGGTAAGACGACTCTCACAGCTGCAATTACTAAAGTTCTTGCTTCTAAGGGTCTCGCATCAATGCGTGATTTCTCTTCTATCGACAACGCGCCGGAAGAAAAAGAAAGAGGTATTACTATCAACACTTCTCACGTTGAATACGCAACTGAGAAAAGACACTATGCTCACGTTGATTGCCCTGGTCACGCTGACTATGTGAAAAACATGGTAACTGGTGCTGCGCAGATGGACGGAGCTATCCTTGTAGTTGCGGCTACTGACGGACCTATGCCACAAACGCGTGAGCACATCCTTCTTGCACGTCAGGTTGGTGTTCCTGCACTGGTTGTGTTTATGAACAAGGTTGACCTTGTAGACGATGGAGAATTGCTTGACCTCGTGGAAATGGAAGTTCGTGAGTTGATGACTTACTATAGCTTCCCTGGCGATACAATGCCAGTTATCAGAGGTTCTGCATTGGGTGCACTTAATGGTGAGCCTAAGTGGGTTGAAAAAGTTGAAGAACTGATGAAGGCAGTGGATGATCACATCCCACTTCCTATTCGTTTGATCGACAAGGATTTCTTGATGCCTGTGGAAGACGTGTTCTCGATCACTGGTCGTGGTACTGTTGCAACGGGTAGAATTGAAAGAGGAGTTGTAAACACCGGAGACGCTGTTGAAATTCTTGGTATGGGAGCTGAGAACCTGAAGTCCACAATCACTGGCGTGGAAATGTTCCGTAAGATCCTTGATAGAGGTGAAGCTGGCGATAACGTTGGTCTTCTTCTTCGTGGTATTGAAAAAGAGCAAATCCGTCGTGGTATGGTAATTTGCAAGCCTGGATCTGTTAAGCCACACGCTAAGTTCAAGGCAGAGGTTTATGTGTTGTCCAAAGAGGAAGGTGGCCGCCACACACCATTCTTTAACAAGTACCGTCCTCAGTTTTATTTCCGTACGACCGACGTGACAGGTGAAGTGATGCTTCCTGCGGGAATTGAAATGGTAATGCCTGGCGATAACATTTCGATCGATGTTCAGTTGATCAACAAAATCGCGATGGAGAAAGGACTCCGCTTTGCGATCCGCGAAGGTGGACGTACTGTAGGATCGGGTCAGGTAACTGAGATTCTCGACTAAATAGCTGATATTCAATGACCAAAGCGTTTCCGAAAATTTTCGGGAACGCTTTTGTTTTCTTGTCCATTGTTTTACCTTTGCAGTCCTTTTGGGCTGAGGTACACGGGTGCGGCTCAGGGGATTGAGTTGTTCCCGCTAAACCATGGTCAAAAGGCCGGAAATCGGGGATTTAAAAACGGGTGTAGCTCAATTGGTAGAGTAGCGGTCTCCAAAACCGTTGGCTGGGAGTTCGAGTCTCTCCACCCGTGCGAAAAGAATTGATAATGCCAGGGACAATTCCCTTGGTGTGTTTATATATAAAGAATGTTGACAGGCTCTGTTCAGGGGTTTTGTCGTGCAAACGCTAAATCAATGGAGAAGTTAAGGACTTATATCACAGAATCATGGGACGAGATCAAGAACAAAGTGACTTGGTCTAAGTACAGTGAGCTGCAAGGTAGTGCGATACTTGTGCTCGTTGCCTCCACCATTTTTGCATTGGTTATTGGTGCGATTGATTGGGTTTTTAAGACCGGCCTTCAGTGGTTTTATAAAGAATTTTAATGCAGAAGGTTATGGGCGAGCTGAAATGGTATGTTCTCAGGGTCGTCAGCGGCCAGGAAAAGAAGGTCAAATCCTATTTGGAAACTGAGATAGAACGCTCAAAACTGACGGATTTTATCCCTCAGGTTTTGATCCCTTCTGAAAAAGTATATGAAATGAGGAATGGCAAGAAGCGGGTAAGAGAAAGAAATTTCTTCCCGGGCTATGTTCTCATATCAGCAGATCTCTCGAACGGAGAAGCACATCACGCAGTCAATAGTATTCCGGGCGTGATAGGGTTTCTCGGTAACAACGGTACCGGGGCTTCCAAGGATCCCGTTCCTCTACGTCAATCGGAGGTAAACAGGATTCTCGGTAAAGTTGATGAGATTGACGAATTCGAGGAAAAACTCGATACACCATTTATTAAAGGTGAATCTGTAAAAGTAATGGATGGTCCATTCAGCGGATTTACCGGAACAGTTGAGGAGATTTTTGAAGACAAGAAGAAACTCAATGTGATGGTGAAAATTTTTGGCCGGAATACGCCAGTCGAATTAAGTTACATGCAGGTTGAAAAGCTAGACTAAGATAACATGGCAAAGCAAATCATAGGTTATCTGAAATTACAGGTGAAAGGTGGTCAGGCGAATCCTGCACCCCCCATAGGTCCTGCGTTGGGTAGCAAAGGTCTTAACATCATGGACTTTTGTAAGCAATTCAATGCTAGAACTCAGGACAAGCAAGGGCAGATTCTCCCGGTTTTGTTAAGTATTTACAACGACAAGTCATTTGACTTCGTTATCAAAACCCCGCCAGCCGCAGTGTTAATTTTGGATGCAGCTAAAAAACAAAAAGGATCCGCGGAACCCAATCGTGTAAAGGTTGGAGCAATTACGTGGGATCAGGTTAAAACTATTGCAGAAACCAAAATGCCCGACCTTAATGCATTTAAGGTTGAGTCAGCCATGAAAATGGTAGCAGGAACTGCAAGAAGTTTAGGTATTACAGTATCAGGTACACCCCCTTGGGATAAATAATTTTAATGAGATGGCGAAAATTTCTAAAAACAGAAAAGCAGTCTTAGCGAAATACAGTCCTGGGAAGGAGTATTCTCTCGAAGATGCTTCCAAACTTATAAAGGAAATTACTTTTACAAAGTTTGATTCATCCGTTGATGTTGACATTCGCTTAGGTGTTGATCCTAAGAAGTCAGATCAAATGGTGCGGGGTGTTGTTGCCTTACCACATGGTATCGGCAAGGTCGTTCGCGTTCTCGTTCTTTGTACACCTGACAAAGTGCAGGAAGCAAAAGATGCAGGCGCTGAACATGTCGGACTGGACGAATTCCTTCAGAAGATCGAAGGTGGATGGACAGACATCGACGTTATTATCTGTACCCCAACCGTTATGGCAAAGGTGGGTAAACTGGGTAAAATTCTTGGCCCTCGCGGGCTAATGCCAAATCCAAAATCAGGAACTGTTACACTTGAAGTCGGTAGAGCTGTGAAAGAAGTAAAAGCAGGTAAAATCGACTTCAAAATTGATAAGCAAGGTATCATCCATGTTAGCGTTGGAAAAGCTTCCTTCCCGGCTGAAAAGATCCGGGACAACGTTGCAGAGATGATCAATGTTGTCGCAAAACTGAAACCGGCATCGGCAAAAGGTACTTACTTCCAAAGTATCACTTTGTCGACCACAATGAGCCCAGGTATCAGTGTTGACACAAATTCAGTTGCTGGCGTTTAAGTAATTAAGAACATGACCAGAGAAGAAAAAGCAAAAATTATAGACGAGCTTACGGCAAAGTTTGCTGACAACACGCACTTCTATATTACCGACGCCACTGGATTTACAGTGGACCAGGTTAATAACTTTAGAAGGCTGTGTTTCAAAAGCGGCGTTGAGTACAGAGTGTACAAGAACACCCTTATTCAAAAAGCACTTGAAAAGAACACCGCGGTCGATTATACACCTTTATTCGAGACGTTGCGCGGATTTTCCGGAGTAATCTTCTCCAAGGAAATTGGTAATGCCCCTGCGAAGGTTATAAGGGAATTCCGCAAAAAGCTTGATGGCAGGCCCGTATTAAAAGCCGCATCTATCGACTCATCTCTATTTATTGGAGATGAAAATCTTAACATGCTCAGTGAGCTTAAATCCAAGAACGAGCTTATCGGCGAGGTTATTTCCTTGCTGCAATCTCCAGCCAAGAATGTACTCTCTGCGCTGCTTAGCGGCAAGAATACTGTGGCTGGCTTGGTTAAGGCACTCGAGGAACGTGGAACTAAATAATTATTGAACAACAGATTAATTTAAAACTTTTACTAAAATGGCCGACATCAAAGCACTCGGAGATCAACTTGTTGAACTCACTGTTAAAGAAGTTAACGAATTAGCTTCTTACCTTAAAGAAACATATGGTATTGAACCTGCAGCTGCTGCCGTTGTAGCAGGTCCTGCTGCTGGTGGTGGTGGTGCTGCCGCTGTTGAAGAAAAAACCAATTTCGACGTGGTATTGAAAGCTGCTGGTGCTAACAAACTTCAGATCGTGAAGTTGGTTAAAGAACTTACTGGTCTTGGCTTGAAAGAAGCTAAGGATATGGTTGATGGAGCTCCAAAGACTATCAAAGAAGGCTTACCTAAAGACGAGGCAGAAAATCTTAAGAAGCAACTTCTCGAGGCAGGTGCCGACGTTGAGTTGAAATAAAACTTCTTGAAGGCGAAGGACACCGTCTAACAACTTCCGGTTAGACCCCGTTCACGGATCACAGATCGCGACGGGGTCTATTCCTATTTGTGCCCTGAACATCTTTTTATTCTCGTCCAGGATCTCAGAACTTAAACGTTAATTACCTTGACAAAGAAGACTTTAAACGGTAGAATCGATTTCTCTTCAAGTGAGAGAGTCCTCGATTACCCAGATTTTCTGGATCTTCAACTCCAGTCTTTCAAAGATTTTTTACAAATCGAAACCCCGGCCGAAAAAAGACAAAATGAAGGTCTTTATAAGGTTTTTGCTGAGAACTTCCCCATAAGCGACTCTCGCGAAAACTTTGTCCTGGAGTTTGTCGACTATACTATTGATCCTCCAAAGTACAACGTCGATGAGTGTATCGACCGCGGTCTAACCTTCTCCGTTCCGCTGAAGGCAAAACTGCGCTTGACTTGTAACGACGAGGATAACGAAGACTTTGAAACTATTGAGCAGGAAGTTTTCCTGGGCAACATACCATACATGACGGAGAAAGGATCTTTTGTGATCAATGGCGCTGAACGCGTGATTGTATCGCAGCTCCACCGTTCACCAGGTGTGTTTTTCGCTATGAGCAAACATACCAACGGTACTAAGCTCTATTCCGCTCGTATTATTCCTTTCAAAGGTTCGTGGATCGAATTCGCAACCGACGTGAACGCAGTGATGTACGCGTACATCGACCGGAAGAAAAAATTTCCGGTTACTACACTTTTGCGCGCGATCGGCTATGGCTCTGATAAAGATATCCTCGACCTCTTCGGTCTTTCTGAAGAAGTAGAGGCTTCTAAGAACACATTAAAGAAAGTTGTCGACAGGAAACTCGCTGCACGGGTTCTCAAAACCTGGACTGAAGACTTCGTGGATGAAGATACCGGCGAAGTTGTTTCTATCGACCGTAATGAAGTACTGCTGGAGCGCGATCATACGCTCTCCGCTGAAGATGTCGACATTATCATCGAGTCAGGTGTAAAATCAATCATCCTGCACCGCGATGATATCAACATTGCCGACTATCATATCATATTCAATACCCTGGCGAAAGACACTTCGAACTCTGAAAAAGAAGCTGTTGAATACATCTATCGTCAGTTAAGAAATACCGAAGCACCCGATGAACAAACTGCGCGTGATATCATCCAAAGTTTGTTCTTCAGCGAAAAACGCTATGACCTCGGAGAGGTAGGACGCTATCGTATCAATAAGAAACTGGGACTGGATCTTAGCTTTGATCACCGCGTTCTTACAAAAGACGATATCATCCTGATCGTTAAATACCTTATCGGTCTTATTAACTCCAAGGCGGTAGTAGATGACATCGATCACTTGAGCAACCGTCGCGTGCGTACTGTAGGTGAACAATTGTACTCACAATTCGGTGTTGGTCTCGCGAGAATGGCCAGGACGATCAAAGAAAGAATGAACGTTCGCGACAATGAGGAATTCAAACCTGTTGACCTCATCAACGCGCGTACACTATCGTCTGTGATCAACTCCTTTTTCGGAACTAACCAGCTTTCTCAGTTCATGGATCAAACCAATCCACTGGCCGAGATCACACACAAACGGAGAATGTCGGCACTCGGTCCAGGTGGACTGTCACGTGAGCGTGCAGGCTTTGAAGTCCGCGACGTTCACTATACCCACTACGGCCGCCTCTGTACCATTGAAACGCCTGAAGGACCAAACATCGGTTTGATCTCCTCTCTATGTGTTCATGCTAAGGTGAACAAGATGGGATTCATCGAGACTCCTTATCGAAAGGTTGAGAATGGAAAGGTGAAAGTTAAGGATCCCGTAATCTTCCTTACTGCGGAAGAAGAGGACACTCATTATATAGCTCAGGCCAAAGTGGCGCTTAAGCCAAATGGAGAGTTTTTGGATGAAAAGGTCAAAGCTCGTTTCGAAGGGGACTTCCCTGTTGTCGAGCCTAAAGATCTCAGATATATGGATATCGCGCCGAACCAAATCGTTTCGGTGGCGGCGTCGATGATCCCGTTCCTTGAGCACGATGACGCAAACCGTGCACTCATGGGATCTAACATGCAGCGCCAGGCTGTGCCGCTGATCAGACCGGAAGCTCCGATTGTTGGAACAGGTCTCGAAGCCCGGGTAGCGCTTGACTCTCGTGCGCTTATTCTTGCAGAAGGTAATGGTGCGGTCGAGTTCGTTGACGCGAAGAAGATCACTATCAAATACGAAGTAACTGAAGAGCAAAGGTTGGTAAGTTTTGACAATGAGTATAAGACTTATAGCCTCATCAAATTCAGAAGGACAAATCAGGATACCTGTATCAACCTAACGCCGCTTGTAATGAAAGGCGATAAAGTGGCTAAGGGTGAACCGCTATGTCAGGGATATGCAACTCAAAACGGAGAACTCGCGCTGGGTCGCAACCTCCTTGTGGCTTACATGCCTTGGCAAGGATATAACTTCGAAGATGCGATCGTAATCTCTGAGCGTGTGGTTCGCGAAGATGTTTATACTTCTATCCACATCGAAGAATTTGAACTTGAAGTAAGAGATACAAAACGAGGTGAAGAAGAGCTCACTTCCGAAATACCTAACGTAAGCGAAGAAGCTGTCAAGCATCTCGACGAAAACGGTATTATCCGGATCGGCGCTGAAGTCCGCGAGGGCGATATTCTTATCGGTAAGATCACTCCTAAGGGAGAAACAGATCCTACTCCGGAAGAGAAACTGTTGCGAGCGATATTCGGCGACAAAGCTGGTGATGTGAAGGATGCATCTCTTAAGGCACCTCCATCACTGAAAGGTGTTGTCATCGACACCAAACTCTTTTCACGTCCTAAACGTGATAAAGATGTACGCACGAAGTCGAAGAAGGAGCTTGATGCCCTGAAGAGCAAGTACAGCAAGCAGCTAAGCGATCTCCGCGATGAGATGACCAAGAAGCTTGCAACACTTTTGAATGGCAAGACAAGCAATGGCGTAAAGCATAAGTTTGGCGACGAACTTATCAGTAAAGGTGTTAAGATATCGCAGAAGGTTATCGAGAGTAATCTGTTCCCTGACAAGAACATTTACCGCGACGAAAGTAATTACAATGTTCCGGAGGAAGTCAACCTTATTGCGGACGTAAGCCTTGATAGCTGGACATCTGATGAACATACAAATGACCTCGTAGGCCAGACGGTTAAGAATTATCTGT
>DATHIE010000356.1:0-4775 GCA_035316905.1 Chryseolinea sp.
TCAATCCGGCTATTACGATGGAGCGACCACTTATTTTGACGCGAAGTATACGCTTTGGCAATTGGATCCCAGCGGTAAAATGAAAAACCGACTTCATTTTGAAGGGTACCGCAGCGGACATATGATGTACTTGCGCTCAGAGGACCTGGTTACATCCAATGATCACCTCAGAGAATTCATAAAAATGACGACGCCTGCGTCAGGTCAGCCGGCGAAGTATTAAAGACCGGTTTTCTGTTTTGCTCGCAATATCACTCGTCCGGGGTAACGTTTTGTTGTTCCGTTATTGTTGAAGACCTCGACACCATTTACCCAAACGTTTTCTATTCCTGATGAAATAGACTGCGGGTTTGTGATGGCCGCATTATCTTTTACGGTACCCGCATCAAACAAGACGATGTCGGCGAAAAATCCTGGCGTTATGCGGCCACGTCGTTCTATTCCAACATTTTCTGCTGACAGAAAAGTCATCTTATTAATAGCTTCCTCCAGGGAAAGGGTATGAGTATCACGAACGTAATTGGCTAATACTCTGGTAAACGCTCCAAATCCCCGAGGGTGTAAACCCTTTGAAGAGCCGTCGGAGCAGATGTTGGTGTACTTCCACTTCATGAGCTTGCCTATGTCAGCTTCTTCCATACTTGTCGCTACAATCGAACCGGAGCAATCTTTCTTTTTTGTATCGCAGTCCTCTAATTGCCCGATGAGGTCGATCAACATTTGTTCCGGAGATCGGTTTTTCATTCTCGCGATATCTTCCAGGCTTTTTCCATTGTAATCGGGAGATGGTTCAAAGTCGCTAAAGACGATTCCTGCTGGAGTCGTGACTTCTTTCAGGACAAATTCCGCTTCTTTCAAATCCCTAAAATTACGTTCAGGGAATAATACCCGGATGTCAGACGACCAGTAGGGGTAAGGATAGATGTCAGCCGTTATGTTGACGCCATTGCTTCTCGCCGCGTTAAGTATGCTGATGGCGCTGTCGGCTTTGTCCCATAAGCTCCTCATAGCCAGCTTGAAGTGACTTACCTGAACCGGTACCCCCGTAACTTTTCCAATCGTAATAATTTCGTTTAGTGCATCCCAAAAGTAACGGTCTTCGCTTCTCAGGTGGCTGATGTATCGACCGTTGAAAGGCGCCAGCAATTTCGAAAGGGATAGAACTTCTGCTTTGTCTGAGTAAATCCCAGGGTCATACTCCAGGCCAGTCGAAAGACCAAAGGCACCTGCCTCAAGATCATCCTGAAGCAGTGCTTCCATCTTATGAACCTCATCGGCAGTCGCTTTCCTCTTGAAATCATTACCCATGACCAGACTGCGAATAGTATTATGTCCGCTATACGAACCTACGTTTACAGCCACCGGGCTATCCGCCAAATGGTCAAGATATTTTTTTAGAGGAGAAGATGATCCACCGTCCTGTCCAACAATGATCGTGGTGATTCCCTGATTCACTACAGCCAACGCATCCGGTGAATCGAATAAGAATCGATCGTGGTGGCTGTGCGTATCGATGAACCCCGGCGCCAGGGCAAGATCTTTTCCGTCAATATCGTTCTGAGCTACAACTCCTCCTAAATCGCCGACGGCCGCTATGGTATCTCCGGAAATTGCAACGTCACCGACAAACGCCGCCTTGCCAGATCCGTCATAGATCGTTGCCTGCCGGATAATAATATCGTACTTCTCTTTTTGACAAGCGAAATGAAAAAAGATGAAAAGGAACACACAGCAGATCCGAATGATCGCCCGGGTTTTGACGAGACAGGTCAGGAAATTTACCATAGATCTATTCTTACCAGCAGTGGCAAAATAGGAAGATGGCAATGACATAGATGTAATCGACGGCACAAAATTTTAGACGATGTAGTTCTTGATCGGATAATTAACGAATCTATTGATACTCGATATGATATTGGCAATCAGGATATTATCACGTGTCTTATGATTTATAAATCTAAGAATTCGCCGTGGTCCTGCCGAAACATGCTGGAATCCACAAGCGTGAAATTCTGTGTCGAGTTTTTTTCATTCCCCAACTTAACGCCATGATTCAGTCGACGTTCACTTTTAGCGGCAGCCTTACAGTGAACGTAGATCCCAAACCGACTTCGCTCCGGATATCGATGGTTCCTTGTAGCTTGTCAACTGAGCGTTTGAGGATGTATAGCCCTAGACCTCTTCCACTCGCATTCGGTGTCGCCCGAAAAAACATCTCAAAGATCCGTACCTGGTGTTCCTGCGCTATACCCTGACCATTGTCTTCCACCTCTAGCACAACATGACCATTCTCCCGCTGAACCCGGATCTCAACGTGTGGCGACTGACCACGTGAGTATTTAATAGCGTTTTCGATGAGGTTTTGGAGGATTGCATTAAGTAAGGTCCACTCTGTTTGAAACCTAATGTCCGGCTCGACTATTCTCCGAAATATTATGCTCGAAAAGTTTGGTATTCCCTGAAAGGACCCGATACACTCGTCAATCATTTTTTCGAATTCGATCTCCTGTTTACAAAGGTCCGCATGATTGAGCTGCGTCAGATTGATCAACCCGGTAATGATGTTGTTCAGACGCTCCACCTGTGAATGTTGTTTCTCAAGATATCCAAGTGCCGAATCGTCCTTCACTTCCATTTTTGCAAGTTCAGACAGGCCAAGCAGCGATGCTATAGGTCCTTTCAAATCATGCGATATACGATAAAAAAATGCATCCAGCTCGGCGTTCTTATCTTCTATGATCTTGGTTTGTTTTTTATTCGTTTCAACAATGACTTGCAATTCCTGATTCGCATTATAGAGCTGCTCAGTCCTTTCTTTGACGTTAACCTCTAATTTAAATGTAGCTTCCTGTTGCAGCTGCAGAGCAAGCGCCTGGGCTTCTTCCTTCTCGCGCTTAAGTCTGCGGTAGCGATCCCCAAGGGCGAATGCTATAAGCATAGTCTCGAGAGCGGCGCCTATCTCCACAAAATGTGTTGTCCAGAAATTAAAATCGAACACACCACTATTGCGCAGCGTCAACAGAAGGCCACCTATAAGGTAAATGGTCCAGGCAACGATAAAATAAGTGGCTGTTTTGTTGCCTCTGATCCGACAGACAATGCCAGTCAACATAAAAGCTACAGTTGCAATCGAGAGCAGGTTATTTCCTGCGGAAGAAAGCGTTTCGGTTGCCACGAGAACGATTGAGAATACAGCAAGTGGAATTAGGGTCAACAAGATGTAGTACATCACTTTGGAATACTGTCTGACCTCCAGGAACCGAATGGTAAAAATGGCGAGGAAGATGGCTAACACACCCAGTGAAAGACGACCTCCATAATAATTCATGACGGGACTTTCCGGCCAAAGAAACTTCCCCGCATAACCAGACGCAGAAGAGAAGATGAAAAACGTGCACACTATTGTGCAGATATAAAGAAGGTAGTTGGTTTGTCTGAGTGTAAAATAGATGAACAGGTTGTAAAAAAACATAACGAAAAGTATCCCGAAGAATATCCCGTATCCAAGATCTTCGAGGCGTGTCTTTTCAACGAACTTACCCTTCTCAACGACGTTGAGTGGAAATGTTTTTGGGCTGCGTCCGTCTATTTTAATATACACTGTGCTGATTCCATTCTCTCCAAATTCCAATGGAAGAACATGATTCGTATGCGACACTTCGCGCAAATGATGTGCGCGGTAGTATCCCGCGATTGAATGATGCCAGGTATTGTTATCGTGTTGATAGAAATCCACATACTCCAGGAATGGCGCCGGTATTTCAAGGTACCACTGCCTGCCTGGAGAAGATTCGCGGGTAGTTACTTTTAACCAGATCGTGGACTTGAGATAACCAAAGGTTAGATTTCCATGACTGGGATAAAAATGCGATTGAAACTCACCTGCGAGGACATCGTCGACCTTCGCGGCGTTAGATGTGTCAACAAAGACCTCAACGTACTTGTCAATCCTGTGAATAGCATCCGCATCGGTAAGCAGGTATGGAGCCTGTCCGAAGCTTAGCGTACTTACTAATAGTAGGGTGAGGGTCTTTGCAACAAGTTGTTGAACACGAATACTAAACGACATTACAACAAGTCTTAAAGATAAACGGGCAAAAATAGTCAAAATTGTTGTTGATCAAACCAGCAATCAACTTGAAACGTATTTATTTTTTCCACACTTTTTTCAGGCAGCCTGCGAACGACCGCAAAAATATTGCCGGTCACTGAACAATAGGCACTACGTTGTGACCAATAAGTAGTAAGTAGTAAGTAGTAAGTGGTAAGTGGTAAGTGGTAAGTGGTTAAGCCGCCAAAATTCGGAGTTGTTCATTCGGAGTTCCACGCCCCATCATGCAGACCGGTTGCCATCGGCACCTTGTAGCGAACGCAAATGAATTGATCTCGAACGCAGTCATTGACGTAAACCTCTTAAAATGGGCGTCTTTTTTATCCTTGTTTGAAAGATCATTCCGCCAATACTTTTCGCAAGCGGAATACCCAGAATAGGAGCGGGCCTGAGTTCATTGATCATGACCGTTGAATTACCTGTTGCTGTTTTATCTGCTCACATCGTGCTGGGTGAGGATCTCGAACCTGCACAATGGGCAGGAATTACGATCATGTTATTGGCACTCTTGTTATTAAATGCACAGAAAGCTGGCTGGCTGAAGAAAGATTTGCACCATCGCCAAGGCCGGCTTCTATCCAGAAAGTGACAGGCGGTGTTTTCATTTTATGTTGTTTGATATGAATTCAGGTGAAATAGATGGAAATTGGTTGACAGGTTTCCA
>DATHIE010000357.1:0-6271 GCA_035316905.1 Chryseolinea sp.
GGAAGGTAATGGAAGAGTTCGGGATTACTTATTCGCGGAATTATTACCATGAGTGTGCTCATTACAGGCACGATTACGCTGAGTACAGTTCTGCTGAGATTGAATTTCTCAAGCTTGTTGAACAAGTGAGTTATGACCAAGACAAAAATGGTAACAAGGATCATTTTTGTCAGATACGACCAGCTCCAGTCGTTGCGAAACAGTAGATATGGCAACAGTAGACTGCATAGAACGGCGGTAGTTAATGCAATTGCATTTGTGAGTATGATCGTTCGGCTAAGTTGAAGGGACAAGCCGGGTTTGATACCTGCGTACAAAACCTTTCGGAGAACGTTCTTCAATGATAATTAACTTTAATTATAACTTTTTACTCGCCAATCCAATCGATTCCCTTTTGCAAAAAACTCTGAGTTTTCGCTTCTGCTGATTCTGATTTTAGAACAAATTGGTACTGCCATTCCGCACGCGGAGGTAGGCTCATTAAAATGGATTCTGTCCTTCCATCAGTATCGAGACCGAACTTGGTCCCTCGGTCCCATACAAGGTTGAATTCAACGTAACGACCTCGTCGCAGATGCTGCCAACGTTTCTCATTCTCACCGTAGGGAATTGAATGATTCTTCTTCATAAAATAAGTATAGACGGGGCTGAAGGTCGAGCCAACACTTTTCACAAAGTCAAATCGAGACTCCCGGGTGAAATCATCATCAGCTTTTAGATAGTCAAAGAATATTCCGCCAACTCCACGGGTTTCGTTTCTGTGTTTTAAGTAGAAATAGTCGTCAGCCCACGTTTTGAATTTGGGGTAGAAGGAGAGATGATGACGATCGCAAGCGGATTTGAGCTGCTGATGAAAATATTTAGCATCAGAAGGGTCCACATAGTGTGGCGTTAGATCAATTCCGCCTCCAAACCACCAGGTTCCATTGCTCATTTCAAAATATCTCACGTTCATGTGAATGATCGGTACCATTGGACTGTGAGGATGAACAACAATGGATACTCCTGTTGCAAAAAAGTCCGGAGGGTCGTTAAGCTGAAGTTCCATTGATTTTAAGACAGCTTCGGGGGTTTGTCCCCAAACTTCTGAAAAATTCACTCCTCCTTTTTCTACTATTTTTCCTTCGCTCATTATCCGAGTCAAGCCACCCCCGCCACCTGTCCGTTGCCATGAATCAGTAATGAATTTCCCACGTCCATCAGTTTCTTCCAACTGTCCGCAGATATCCTGCTGAAGTTGTTTGAACCAATGGCTGATGTCGTCTTTTGTTATCATTTTAGAAAAGCTATTCTTCAGTTTCGACTGTCGGCACCGTTATAAGCGGACCGAAGAACAGTGCATTCAAAAATAGTTTATTCGTTCCATACCAATATCCCCGAAAATTAGGGTTATCCGAAAAAAGAATTATTCTGCCAGCGCCTTCGCTACTTACCAGGATAGCGGCCGTGTTGGCGACCTTTTTAAGATTTGATTTATGCAGGTAACCTCCGATCAACGGGTTTGCTGTGTATTGGGCAACCGTTGTATATGGATTCTTACCTTGCTTTATAAACGTTTTTCCATTCCTGTATACGGGAACGGTGCGATTGGTAAATCCAAAGCCGATAGGATGAGTGATGTCCAAATCCACTTGAAAAATGGATCCTCCTAACTCTTTCGCTCCCTCGAGGTTTTCGGCATCTTCAAAGTTTATGCGTTTTGTATTTTTTACCGTATCGATCGGTTGAAGCTTTTCTTTTGTAAGACCCTGCTTAATAACCCATTCAGAAGCTGTTTTGAATGTAATAAGTGTTCCACCATTTTGAACCCAGGCTTTGATTTTATCCACAGCAACTTTGTCAAGCGTGTAGTTGCCGGATACCATCACGAGCGTGTTATAGATCGAGAGATTTGCGGCTGAAAAGTTAGACACATCGACTTTGGTGATAGGCATATTGATTCGCTGATCGAGCAGGTGCCAAACTTCACCTGCCTCATACCCGGAAACTCCTGCGCCGATCAACATGAGGGTATTAGGTTTTGATACAGTTCTTATATAACCTGATCCAAGGTCGATTCCTTTTACATTGAATCCTGTTTCTGCCGAGTACACGTCGATTGCGCAGTCCTTCGAGACTTGCTGTACCAACGCGTGCAGCTTATCCGGATCAATTTGTGATTGCTGCTGGACTGGGATCACAAGCGATCCGTAAGAAAAACTTTTCTGGATGCCAGGTTTAATCTTGGCCGAGAACGGCTTGAATGAAGTCCTCGTTACAACGTTATTGCTAAGCAACATATATATAGCTTTGTGAGCCTGGTAGTCGGATAAGGCAATGATGTATGCATAGCCGCTTTTTTCCACTGGTGCAGGAATCCTGGCGAGATCTTCTTTCAAAAGGTTGCCCTTCTGAACAGGCCCTTTAACTTCGGCGAGAGGAAGGTTGAATGCATTTGCCAGTGACCATGTCGACGCATCGTAGAAAAGACTGTCTGTGTAGGAGATATCCTTTTCGAATGACGACCGGACCATTAGATAATTCTCTTGCTCGGTAGGAACAACAAACGCTTTTCCTTTTTCAAAACTCTTGCCACCTAGCGTTATGTCTTTCGGTAAGTCGTACACTTCGATTTCATGAAGCCGCAAGAGATTGACAAAGGCAAATGTCCTTGACTGGTCGTTGGAATCTCCGAAGATATAGCCTTTAACAGGATTGGCTTTTGCCTGTGCCTGCGTGGTCTTGTAAAAATCCCTTCGCATTTTCAGTAACATCGGTTTCTCAGCAAGTGAAGCGCGAACTGTAGCGAGCGAGGCTGTGAATTGATTCCTTATTGTGAAGGCGAACGTAATTGGTATTGTGGTCGTATTTTGGATATGACCACGTGAGCTTGCTTGTTCAAATAGGAATCCAGCCCCTCCATAAAAATTGACATAGCTTGAACCATACCCTGGATAAAGTTTATCAAAAGCCTCTTTTGTGAAGTAGAGACTTCCGATCGAATTCATTGCTTCGGAAAAATATTCTCCGAACTTCGGATAGACCGTGTCATACAGATAGTTGGGTACAATGGGATTGTTACTGCTGTATTTCCCGGGATCAAAATAAAAAGTAGAGTTGCTCCCCATTTCATGATGGTCAGTCATGACGTACGGTCTCCATTGGTGAAAAAATTTCAGCCTGTTTTTGCTTTCAGGATGAATGCCCAAAAACCAGTCGCGATTGAGGTCAAACCAATAGTGATTTGTTCGGCCTCCTGGCCATGCTTCATTGTGCTCACGGTCCAGCGGATCGGCTACTGGCGGCATGCCCTTGTGCATGTTTGCCCAATGTGTGTGACGGTCGCGTCCGTCTGGATTGTATACGGGATCAATCAGAATGACCATCTCGCTTAACCACTTTAATGTTTCGGGGTCTTCGCTTGCAGTCAGGTAATAAGCGGTAAGCATTGCTGCCTCAGTACTTGAAGGTTCATTTCCATGAACATTATAACCGAGTTGAATTATCAACGGCACATTTGCGGTCGATTCGGCAAATGCCTCTGCACGATTGTTTTTTCGGATGTCTTCGATCCTTGAGTGATTTTCCGGCGAGGTAATCTTGGCAACGACCTGAGCGCGGTGTTCATAACTCTCACCAATAACTTCCAGCGACACGCGGTCCGAAAGCACATCAAGCTTCCGGAAATATTCAACTACTCTGTCATGACGGGTATGATTCGTGCCGATGCCATATCCGAGAAATTGTTCTGGAGTAGGGATTGATTTATTGAAGGACTTAAAAGCAGGATAGAAGTAATCAGGTTGACCAAAGCCAAAATTGTAGCAGGCCACCATTACTACGAGTAGAAGTACAGGTCGCATAAGTTCAGGAGTTATTCGCGCGTAAATTAACATCTCAGAGGCTTGAAAACCATTACCGTCTGTGTAGTTGGGATAGGAGGATTTCTCCTGGCCCATCTCTTACTTCAATCGATTGTAACGGGTAAAATAACTATCTTTAACCGAGACCCGATATTCAATGGCAGGTGGAGTGATTCCAAAGGCGAAGCGAAAATCAAAACTTGATCTCGATCTCGATGTTTTGTTGAAAGCATACGAGCTGATGGTTACGTCGAAAGGAATGTCCGAGACCTACGACGAGAATCGAGAGACCTGCAGCAAATATGTTCATAGCACTTCGAGGGGACATGAGGCAATCCAGCTTGCAGTTGGTTTGCAGTTAACCGCCGACGATTACCTGTCGCCCTATTATCGTGATGAGTCAATTCTCCTGGGGCTGGGACTTGAACCCTATGAGCTCATGCTTCAGCTCATGGCAAAACGCGATGATCCGTTTTCCGGCGGACGGACTTATTATGGACACCCTTCATTAAAGCGACCAGGATTCCCAACAATACCTCATCAAAGCTCGGCAACGGGCATGCAGGCAATTCCTGCAACCGGTATGGCGCATGGGCTTTCTTACCTTAATCAAATGGGATTGTTGGCCGAAAAGGAGTCGTCCTTAGTCCTTTGTTCTCTGGGAGACGGATCGATCACCGAAGGAGAAGTCGCGGAGGCTTTCCAAATGGCGGTATTAAAGAAGTTACCGATCATTTACCTGGTGCAGGATAATGACTGGGGAATTTCCGCAACAGGGAAAGAGATGAGAGCAATGGATGCTTACGAGTATGCTGCCGGGTTTAAAGGACTTGAACGGATGTCGTTGGATGGCTCCGATTTTATAGATTCTTATCTAGGCGTGAGGAAGGCTATCGAATTTGTTCGAACGAAAAGATCACCTATTCTCGTTCATGCAAAGTGTCCCTTGCTTGGTCACCATACTTCGGGAGTCCGGAAAGAATGGTATCGTGGCGACGATCTGGAACAACATAAAAAGTACGATCCTATTACAAAGCTTCAAAAGTACCTTGAGGAACACGACGTTAGTTCGAAGGAATTGACTGCAATTTCACAAAAGGCATCGGATAAAGTCGCGGAGGATTTTCAGCGGGCACTTAATGCACCGGATCCATTGCCGACGGATTTTGATTCCTTTGAATTTGTCCCTACACAGATCGTAGAAGAAAAAGGAGTTCGTGCACCAATTGGCGCTGAAAAGGTTGTGATCGTAGATGCTGCGCTCCACGCGGTTGACGAAATATTGTCGAAACATCCTGAAGCTTTATTTTATGGTCAGGATGTAGGCCGAAGGTTGGGTGGGGTCTTTAGGGAGGCCGCGACGCTTGCTCAAAAGTACGGTGATCATCGCGTATTTAACACTCCTATACAGGAAGCTTACATCATTGGGTCAACGGCAGGGATGTCTGTCGTAGGAGCAAAGCCCATCGTAGAGATCCAGTTTGCCGACTACATCTGGGCGGGCATGAATCAACTTGTTGAAGAGCTTTCCAAAAGTTGTTATTTGTCCAAAGGAAAATTTCCCATTCAAGCGTTAATACGTGTTCCCATCGGCGCATATGGGGGAGGTGGGCCCTATCATTCGGGCAGTATAGAATCTGCTTTGTTGACGATCAGGGGTATAAAGGTGGTTTATCCCTCTAATGCAGCAGATATGAAGGGATTGCTTAAGGCCTCGTTTTACGATCCAAACCCGGTCGTTCTGCTTGAACATAAAGGACTTTACTGGTCGAAGGTAAAAGGCACGACGGAAGCGAAAACACAGGAACCCGACGATGAATATGTTATCCCGCTTGGAAAAGGGAACGTTGTACAGCGAGTCGCAGACGAAACAATTGCGGCCGGACCGACTTGTGTAGTTATTACCTACGGTATGGGCGTCTATTGGTCAAAAGAGGCTTCGCGTTCCTTTTCCGGCAAAGTTGAAATTGTGGATCTTAGAACACTTAATCCCCTTGACTGGAATCTGGTCACGACGCTCGTAAAGAGACATAGCCGTGTAATCGTAGTTACGGAAGAGCCATTAATGAATTCTTTCGCTGAAGCTTTAGCGGGAAGAATTCAAAAGGAGTGCTTTAGTCATCTGGACGCGCCTGTATGGACTTTAGGTGCCGCTAACCTGCCGGCTGTACCTCTGAATATTGAACTGGAAAAGATGATGTTGCCAAATTCTGAAAAAGTCGAGGAAGGTATCAGGCAACTGCTTGGTTATTGATTCCCCACCCCTAAATCCCCTTAAGGGGACTTTGAAATACAAAGACTAGAGGCGAATTCACTTGATTGTTGAGTGTTGATATATTGAATGTTGAGTGTTTTCATTGGTGGTATTTTCACATATAAGCGATAGTCTTACAGCAAAAACACTCAACAATCAACACTCAAGGATTGTT
>DATHIE010000358.1:0-2442 GCA_035316905.1 Chryseolinea sp.
TCGATACGGTGTGATTATACCTATTGAAATTTTCCGCAAAATCCAGTCGTCTACGCCGACCTCTTCCACGAGGGCTTCAACCCTTCGCATAAGCAAGTGTGCCTCCTCTTCGTTGAATCGGCTTAACGTTTCGGCATCCTGACTTTCAACGTAGCCGGCACCCGCAGTATCTATAAATTCTACAGGTGGTTGATTCGGACGTAGCAGCTCTGCTTTAACAGACTCGTGTGCAACCAACTCGTTGTTATAAAAATATGCAGATGAAAACTTCATAATGTCTTCATGCATCCGGTACTGCACTTTCAACATTGCGGAATGTTGCCGGTTGCGGTCCACTCCTTTTTCAAACAAAGTTTTAGAAAGGCCAAGGCGTGCAGCTTCAATCGACTTTATAGTGGGCGGGAGCTGTTGATGGTCGCCGGCAAAAACAACCCTCGAACTTCGCAGTATCGGTATCCACGACGCACCTTCCAACGCCTGGGCTGCTTCATCAATGAATACTGTCCTGAATTTTCTTCCACGCATCACTGGATGCGACGCCCCAACAAGCGTGCTGCAGATGGCCTCTGTCCGGTGTAAAAGATCATTTATGATGTAAAATTCCAGCGCATCGGCATCCGCCTTTAATACTTTCGACTCCTGAAGTAATGATCTCCGCTCCTGCTTCTCGTGGTAGCCGAACTGCCGTTTGAATTTAAGCGCCGTGTTCTTCAGTTGTTCCATTTTCTTCCGAAGCGCTTTAAGTTCCTGGTAATTGGCGTGCGTCGCTATCAATGCATCCAGTGTTTTGCTCAACGACTGTTCGGTGACTCGCGCAGGATGCCCGATACGCATCACCCGAAGCCCCTGCTCGCTCAATTTTTCCACGAGCAAATCGACAGCAGCATTACTTGGCGCGCAAACCAATACCTGATTCTCTTGACCAATCGTACTTTTAATTGCCTGCACCAGCGTTGTGGTCTTCCCTGTACCCGGGGGTCCATGAATGAACGCGACATCTGCCGTTTCCCAAACCATTTCCAATGCCTCCTGCTGGCTTTGATTAAGTCCCACTACAACTTCCCCTTTGTTTTTTTGCGCGCGTTTTGACGCCTTCCCGGATCCTAATAATATTTCTCTTAATTCAGAAAGTCGATTATTCTCAGCCTCAATCACTTCTTTCAGCGCGAACTCCATTTCCCGGTAGGTCATTTCATCGAACATCACATCCACACCGAGCAGTGAGCTGTCGATCCAGTCTGGCAATTCTTCTGTGTTCAGAGTGATCACCATGGTACTATCGCGCACATAGTTGATGACCCCATTTACATGATCGCGCTCGGGCTTACCTGACCCGTTTGAAAAAACACTCACCGACTTTCCACTCTGAAAAGCATGAGGTTGATCCAATTCCGCCGTTCGTTCAATTTCAATCATCAAGCGCTCTCCCGTACCAATGTAGTCTCGCTTTAATCGCACCGGATACCACGTTGTCCCTTCCTTCGTACGTTGATGAAGTGATCGAAGTAATACCTTCTGACGATAATACTCAAGATCTGCTTGTCGTTCAAGCTTGACCAGTTCGAGGGTTTTGTATAGTTGTTCGCGTGTAGACATGTGAGCCGGCAAAGATAAGAGGTCCTGGTTCACAGAAGGTGTTTTGGAAGATTAGAATTGAATTATCTCCGTCAATTTTCATTTGACATTGCGAAAAGATATCTGCTATTTTCAAATTAAAAGTATTGAAGTCATGAGCATCCCGAGGATAATTGCAATAGTTCTTTTAATCAGTCCGATAAATTCATTTTCGCAGAAATACGATCTTATCGTATCTGGAGGCAAAATCGTCGATGGTTCCGGCAATTCGTGGTTTTATGGTGATGTCGGTATCAAAGACGGAAAGATCGTCGCTATTGGAAAACTTTCTGCGAATGATGCGACGCGGGTGTTGGAAGCACACGGATTGGTCATTGCTCCAGGCTTCATCGACGTTCATACACATATTGAAACAAATGATTTGAAGGTTCCGGCAGCCGGTAATTTTATTTATGACGGCGTGACCTCGGTGGTCACCGGAAACTGTGGTTCATCAAATACGGATGTCGCCCGTTACTTCTCACGACTTGACAGCGTGAAGACTTCCATCAACATTGCAACGCTCATCGGACATAACAGTGTTCGCCGTTCCGTTATGGGTGACAGTCAACGCAACCCTACGCCTGACGAGCAAACAAGAATGGAAGATCTAGTTCGCAAAGGCATGAGAGAGGGCGCTGTTGGTTTCTCAACAGGCCTTATTTATGTTCCGGGTACTTATTCGAAAACCGGAGAAGTTATCGGATTGGCAAAGGCTGCTTCTGAATTCAATGGAGTTTACGCATCTCATATTCGCGATGAAGGGGATCACGTTACTGAAGCAATCGAGGAGGCAATAAATATCGGACGACAGGCGAAGATGCCAGT
>DATHIE010000359.1:0-9627 GCA_035316905.1 Chryseolinea sp.
AAACATTTCAAAGCTAACAGCGGACGAGGCGAGGGAACAGCTTATTGCATCTCTGAAAGACGAAGCGCAAACCCGTGCGTCGAGCTTCATTAAAGACATAATGGAACAGGCGAAGCTTACAGCCACGAAAGAAGCAAAGAAAATAGTTGTCGAGACCATCCAGCGCACCGCCACTGAACATGCTATTGAAAACTGCGTTTCCATATTCAATATTGAAAGCGACGATATAAAAGGAAAAGTGATTGGACGTGAGGGCCGGAATATCCGGGCTTTGGAAGCTGCAACCGGCGTTGAGATAATTGTGGATGATACTCCAGAAGCAATAATCATCTCAGGCTTCGATCCAGTAAGGAGAGAGATAGCACGTTTGTCGCTACACCGCCTTGTCCAGGATGGTAGGATCCACCCTGCTCGCATCGAGGAGATCGTAGCGAAGACGACAAAGAATATCGAAGATGAAATCGTCGAGATCGGAGAGCGCACAGTAATCGATCTTGGCATCCACGGACTGCATCCGGAATTGGTGAAGATGGTAGGGCGTATGCGGTTTCGCTCGTCTTACGGACAAAACCTTCTTCAACATTCACGTGAAGTAGCCAACCTGTGTGCTATTATGGCGACTGAACTCGGTCTGAATGTAAAACAGGCAAAGCGCGCTGGTCTACTACATGACATTGGCAAAGTCTGGCCTGAGGAATTAGAAAAGCCCCATGCCATTGTAGGAATGGAGCTCGCACAAAAGTACAAGGAGCATCCTGCTATTTGCAATGCGATCGGTGCTCACCATGATGAGATAGAAATGACAAACATCATTTCGCCAATCGTACAATCATGCGATGCTATTAGCGGTGCACGACCAGGTGCGCGTCGCGAAGTGATGGAACAATACATCAAGCGACTCAAGGAACTCGAACAACTGGGCCTTAGCTTCGACGGTGTAGACAAATGTTACGCTATTCAGGCCGGTCGCGAATTGCGGGTGATTGTAGATGCTGAAAAGGCAACCGACGAACGCGCGAGTCAGTTAAGCTTCGACATTTCTCAAAAAATCGAACGCGACATGCAGTACCCAGGTCAGGTGAAAGTTACAGTGATCCGGGAAATGAGGAGTGTCGCTTATGCGAAATAACACCATACAACTCAAGACAGAGGGCCCGGACAGGGCCTTTTGTATTTTGGACCTGTCCGGATCTTATTCACGTTTGTATCAAATTCACCGCAGAGGTAGATTAACGATACAAATATTCCGTCAGCGGTATAGGCGCTAATTCATTTAAAAACTATTTTTAGTGATTATCCATACCAATAACATTCTTAAATGACCATCTCTCGTCCCTGCCTAGTCGGCCTGCTGTGTTGTGCTATCCAATGTGTTGGACAGCAGTTGCCTGCGGACACTATGTTTCTCACATCGGCTAAGAATAACCAGGTCAGATTATACACCGACTACATCGTGGGCCAGACCAGATTGAATAATGGAAGCGAACATCGCGATTACCTGGCGCGCAATGATGAACATCCTTATTTCGGCCAGGACGACTGGCAGAATGGTAGCATTGTGTATGATGAAGAATCTTATGCGAACGTGCCCATGTTCTATGATCTGAGCAGAGACAAGGTGATTACGGAGCATTCCATTAATGGGTCCAAATTGGAGCTCATCAGCGAAAAGATAGTACAGTTTAGTTTAGGCGGCCACACCTTTCATAGGCTTAAGCGTGACCAATCAAAAATAATCACCGAAGGATTTTATGACGTTTTATACGATGGGAAGACAAAGGTTTACGTGAGACGTGAGAAGGCCTTGCAACAAAAAGTGGAATCGAATGACATCATTTTCACCTTTCAACAGAAAAACCGGATCTATGTCTTCAAAGACGGTGTGTATCATCCGGTGAAGAAGAAGGGTTCTTTGTTAGATGTCTTCGAGGACAGAAAGGCAGAAGTAAGGGCATTTTTGAATAAAAGCGGAACCAAATACAGAGCTGATCGCGAAAGTGCAATTGCACGCGTTGCTGAATTTTATGACGCCCAAAACCAATAGCTATGACGCATTTCTACCGCTTCGCTTTCACCATATTGACAATCCTTTTCACAACGCCGCTGGTCGTCGGGCAACAGCGTAATCTTATTACAGGCGAGTTTGCTAATGTTCCTTTGGAGGATTTTATAAAAGCAGTTGAGTCCAGCACATCATTGCATTTTTATTACCATCCACGTGTAGCGGATAGCCTCAGAGTAAATCTATCAGCGCAGAACAACACTATTCAGTCGATCCTCGATCAGGTTCTTACGGGTACTGATTTTCATTATGCTGTGGATCAGCAAGGCAACGTCTTTATCACAGAAAGCCGCGGGATTATGACCGACCTGCCAGTCGATTTCTTCGATGTCGGTACGGGGCCCGCAAAAACTGAAGCTCCAACTTTTGATTACAGTGCCTATGAGAAACGGGAAAAACAAAAGAAGCTCGTTGAAAGCAAACTGTACTCCATTGGCGTCAAAACCGGCAATATGCAAGGTAGTGCTACAGTGGCTGGACATGTGCGGGACGCCACCAGCGGAGAACCTGTGATAGGTGCAGCTGTTTACATCGAAAAACCACTCATTGGTGTAGCAACGGATCAATTCGGATACTATTCAATCACGATTCCTAAAGGCAGACATGAACTGATCATAAAAAGTGTTGCAATGAAGACCACACAACGGCAGCTTATGGTTTACGGAGAAGGGAATCTTGAGATTGAACTCGAGGAAGACGTAACTCCTTTGAAAGAGGTAGTAGTGCACTCGGAGCGTGATGTCAGGGTAACTGGATTGCAGATGGGTATGGAGAAGCTAGATATCAAGACAATGAAGAACATGCCGTTAGCCCTTGGAGAAACCGATATCATGAAGGTCGTGTTAACACTTCCCGGCGTACAGACGGTAGGTGAAGGAACGGTCGGGCTAAACGTTCGGGGTGGTGCCACCAATCAAAACCTGATACTGTTTAACGATGCTATCGTATACAACCCCTCTCACCTATTCGGGTTTTTCTCTACGTTCAATCCAGATGTATTAAAGAACGTCGAGCTCTATAAGAGCGGAATTACAGCGGACTACGGCGGACGGCTCTCTTCAGTGCTAGACGTGACCTCGCGGGAAGGTAATCTAAAAAAATTCTCTGGCTCAGGTGGTATAAGTCCTGTAACGGGAAGACTTACGATTGAGGGTCCCCTGATTAAAGACAAAACGTCCTTCCTCGTAGGTGGACGTTCAACATATTCCAACTGGATCATGCGCCAGCTGGACGACGATGCACTGCAAAACAGCACTGCGTCGTTTTACGATTTCAATGCAAACATCAACCACAAATTTAACGATAAGGACAATCTCTACGTCTCCGGGTACTTTAGCAAAGATAAGTTCAGACTGGATGGCGACACCACCTACAGCTACAGCGATCGAAATGCATCAATAAAATGGAAGCACATCTTCAATAACAGGTTCTTCGGTATCCTTACCGGCGGATTTAGTAAGTACAGCTATGACATTGAAAGTGATGCCAACCCGGTAAATGCTTTCAAAATGAAATTTTCCGTTCAGCAGGTCAATGCGAAAGCTGATTTTAACTATTTCCTGAATTCCAAACACACCATTACCGGTGGGCTCAGCTCAACATACTATACATTGTCGCCTGGCAACCTTCAGCCCAACGGACCGGAATCGCTAGTGACTCCCGATGTACTTCAGGACGAACAGGGACTTGAAAGCGCAGTTTATATTGGGGATAACTTTGAAGTTGGTCCGAAACTCTCACTATACGCCGGCATAAGATATTCTTTCTATCAGTATCTCGGTCCAAAAGACGTTTACGTGTATACTCCTGGCGTGCCAAAAGAAGAGTCTACCATCCAGGATACCACACAATACCCTTCGGGCAAGTCCATTGCGTCCTATAATGGAGCGGAGCCGCGGTTCTCAGTTCGGTACAGTGTTTCCGATAATGCATCCCTTAAATTCAGCTATAACAGGATGCGGCAGTATATTCAAATGCTTTCCAATACAACTGCTATTACGCCTACTGATATCTGGAAGTTAACTGATAGTCATATAAAACCTCAAGTCGGCGATCAGATCTCGTTAGGGTTTTACCAGGCATTTCGAAATAATTCCGTCGATATTTCTGTAGAGGGCTACTACAAAACCATGGAGAATTCTGTGGATTTTAAGAATGGTGCAGTGCTACTTCTTAATCCACATATCGAAACTGATGTTGTTAACGCGCGAGGCAAAGCATATGGCGCTGAGTTCATGATCAAGAAGGGAACAGGCAAGCTCAACGGATGGATCAGTTATACGTATTCACGGACTTTCTTACAGGCCAAGAGCAATAATCCTTCTGAGACAGTGAATTCAGGAAAATGGTATCCGAGCAGCTACGACAAACCACATGCTGTCAATTTTATTGGTAACTATAAATTTAGCAGACGATTCAATTTCTCGCTCAATATGACTTACAGCACCGGCAGGCCTATAACCTTGCCACTAGCAAAGTATGAGTTGGGCGGTAGTGCGCGCCTTTACTATTCAGAGCGTAACCAGTATCGTATCCCGGATTATTTCAGAATAGACTTTTCAATCAACGTCGAGGGCAATCACAAGATCAAAAAGCTTGCGCACAGCTCGTGGACCTTCGCAGTTTATAACCTGACGGGCCGGCAAAATGCCTACTCCGTTTTCTTCAAATCTGAAAATGGACAAATCAATGGATATAAATTGTCCATCTTCGCGCAGCCCATTCCTACCGTTACCTACAATTTTAAATTCTAAAGGGAATGAAGCCTTTACAACTTGCGTGCGGAATTGCCATTGTTTTGATAAGTTGTGTTGAGCCCTACGAGCCAGATTTTAAGGAGGAGACATTCGACATACTCGTCGTTGATGGATATATCAACACGACGGAAAATTCTGCCACAGTTCGCCTCTCGCGTGCAGTTCCATTGGACTCAGAACTGCCTCCATCACAGGAAGTGAACGCCACCGTAAACATCGAAGATGAGGCAGGCAATACCTATTTGCTGAACAATTCAGGGCTGGGTGTATACTTCGCTGACCACCTCGGCATAGATCATTCGAAGAAATACCGTGTGCATATTTACTCCCGGGCTGATGAAGAATTCATCTCTGACTATGTTGCCTTGACCAATTCGCCGCCTATCGACAGCGTAGTTTGGAAACCTGATGGCGATGGTATATCAGTTTACGTAAATACCCATGATCCCGCTGATCAATCACATTATTACAATTGGACTTTTGACGAGACGTGGGAATATAATTCCTCGTACTTTAGCGGTTACAAATTGGTTGATAGAGAGCCAGTCCTACGCTATCCAGAAGATTACATCTACACTTGCTGGTTAAGCGAAACATCCACAAGAATATTATTAAGCTCGACAGACCGTCTCGCGGAGAACGTAGTCCGTGACTTTCCGCTAACTTACCTTGCAGCTGAATCGTCGAAGCTCGCCAGAAGGTATAGCATTAACGTACATCAACGTACGCTTACCAAGGACGAGTATGAATTTCGGCTTGAGCTTGAAAAAACAACAGAAAGCCTCGGTGGGTTGTTTGACCCAATGCCCTCACAGGTTGTTGGCAACGTAAGGAGCAAAAACGATACGTCCTCACCAGTTCTTGGATACTTCGGCGGTGGCTCCATCTCTACACAAAGAATATTCATCGATTTCGTAGATATGCCGCAATATGTACAAACAGTCTATAGGCCGCGACACTGCACCGATGAGGATGTAACCTTCGTTCCAATAGAAGAGGTTCCTAGCATACCAAACTCTATCCTTCTTATTGATCCCGTCTATGTTCAGGGCGTTGGTATCGTTGGATATACGACGGCACTTGCGAATTGCGTTGACTGCCGGACATTTGGAGGAACAAACAAGCAACCTGACTTTTGGTAAAATAATATTATAACCGTGAATTAGCAGATTATGATTCCAGGCTCAAGTACAACAATTAAGAAAATCTCACTATTGAGTGTATTAATAGTCTTATGCGTTGTTCATTTCAATGCGTCAGCGCAGCAGGCAGCTTTGGATACCCTGACAAAAAAATTCAATAATTACCGATCTACTTACGCCACTGAAAAAATCTATGCCCACATTGACCAGCAGCTATATCTTACAGGTGAAACACTTTGGTTCAAGATTTACCTCGTTGACGGTTCTCTTCACAAGCCGGCTGAAGTTAGCAAGGTAGGTTACGTTGAAATCCTGGATAATAACAATCACCCCGTACTTCAAACCAAGGTATCGCTCAAGGATGGTCGTGGAAACGGATCTTTATTCCTTCCTGCTGTTATTGAAGGGGGCAACTATACTTTCAGGGCTTACACGAGCTGGATGAAAAATTTCGGTCCGGAATACTTTTTCCACAGCAACGTATCAATTATAAATACATTCAAGAAACTGGATCTCGATAAGTCGAATGCGCAAAAGATCGATGCGCAGTTCTTTCCAGAAGGTGGAAATCTTGTTTATGGTCTGAAGTCAAAGATTGCATTTCGCGTTACGAATGCGCAGGGTGTTGGGATTTCATTTAGTGGCGCTATAGTCGACCAGCAAAATGATACAGTTACCACTTTTCAGCCCGCAAAATTTGGAATCGGAAATTTTTACTTAACCCCTGAACAAGGCAAAGAGTATCGCGCAATTGTCGATGATGAGCAAAAGCGACGAAATACGTTCAAACTTCCTTCCATTAATGAGTCTGGTTATGTCATGCTCGCTAACGACAGTACCGAAAACGAAGTGGCATTAAAAATCGATTCCCGCGTTAATGAAGGGTCGAAAGGCTCCGTGGTGTATGTATTCGTTCACACGCGAAACATGGTCGCCTCCGCGTCAATGAATTTTCTTAAGGATGGACGAACAACTGTGTTGATTCCAAAAAGGAATTTGCGAGAGGGAATTTCCCACATCACCGTTTTCGATTCAGACATGCGTCCTGTTGCCGAACGCCTTTACTTTAAGCAAATCACGAAACGGCTGACCGTCGAGGTTACGTCAAATCAGCGCGAGTTCGGAATACGCAGAAAGGTTTCTCTTGACCTCAATGTCAAGGATGCCGAAGGCCAGCCACAGACATCGGATCTTTCCCTTGCTGTATATAAGGCCGACTCACTTACGAGAAAGTCCGGAAATAACATTCTTAACTATTTGTGGCTCACGTCCGACCTAAAGGGCAACGTTGAGTCGCCGGAATATTATTTGAACCATAGCGATCCTGAGGTAAGGCTAAACGTTGACAATTTGATGTTAACTCATGGTTGGCGTCGGTTTACCTGGAATGACGTGCTTTCCAAGTCATCATTAAAAGTTGATTTTGTGCCTGAATACAGGGGTCATATCATCAGAGGAAAGGTTTCTAGACCCGGGGAAAAGGCAACTAGCGGAGTGCTTACATATCTGTCTGCACCGGCAAGAAACATTCAGGTTTACGGATCGACGAGTACAGACAATGGCGATGTAAAATATGAAATGAAAGATTTCAGCGGGCCGCGGAAGATAATTGTACAAACCAACACCAACAGGGATAGTATCAGTACCATCGAGATCATGAGCCCATTCTCAGATAGATTTGGCCCTCAGCGCGTGCCTGCTTTTAAGCTTGCCAAAACGCTTGAGCCATTGATCATTTCCCGTAGCATAGGGATGCAGGTTCAGGACGTATTCTACCAGGATCGAAACAAGATAGTGGCATCCGGCGTAGATACGACGGCTTTTTACGGTAAGGCAGACGCAATGTATTACCTGGATGACTATACGCGTTTTCCAGTAATGGAGGAAATTCTCCGCGAATATGTTCCCGGAGTAATGGTTCGCAAACGTAGAGACGGCTTTCATTTTTTGATGCTTGATGAAGTTAACAGGAAAGTGTTTGATGAAGATCCATTAGTCCTATTGGATGGGATTCCCATTTTTGATATTGATAAGATAATGGAATTCAATCCATTGAACGTGCGGAAGCTTGAGGTGCTGACCCGCAGATATTATATGGGAGTATTGTCATTGCCTGGAGTGGTGAGCTTCACCACCTATGCGGGTGACCTTGCTGGTTTTCAATTGAATCCTCGAAGCGTACAACTCAATTACGACGGACTTCAACTTCAGCGCGAATTTTACTCCCCTTTATATGAGACTTCCAAGCTACGCGATTCGCGACTACCGGATCAACGCCAATTATTGTTTTGGGCTCCCGAGGTAATAACCGGGAAAGACGGAAAGAAACATGTCGAATTTTTTACTTCCGATATAACTGGCGATTATGAAGTGGTTGTCGAAGGAATGACAAGTCAGGGTGTATCAGGAAAAGGTACCGGATCATTTGCCGTGAGACCCTACGAGAACTGATCATCAGGGAAATAACTTTCAATTCCGTACCTTTCTTCATGCCATTAGGTGATGTAAAATCATCGCGCATTAAAAGATAGAACAGTGCTGCTTCATCGTATTGCTGTCAAAACAGCTTTCTTTATCAACGGGTTTATTTTTGCCAACTGGGTCTCGCGACTACCAAGGATCCAGGAGTTATATAATGCGGATGACGGGACTATCGGCCTGGTCTTGCTGGCCTCATCTATCGGAGCAGTCGGGGCAATGCCGTTTACAGGCTGGGTGATCATCAGGAATGGAAGCCGTAGGATCACGTTGATTTCAGCCATCTTGTATTGCGCTTTCGTCCCCTTGATTCCATTGGCTCAAAATCTTCCGCTGCTTATTGTTCTCTATTTTTTTATGGGCATTGTAACGGGCATGCTGGATGTAGCGATGAATGCACAAGCTATTCTTGTTGAGCGTGAATACAAACGACCGATAATGACTTCCTTTCATGCATTGTTTAGTATTGGTATGATGCTGGGAGCGGGGTCGGCGTCATTGTTCACAGACGTTGGCTTAGACCTAACTAATCATTTTTTTATAGTCGCTGGTGCGGCATTGCTTGCAGCCGCCTGGATGAGTCGTCATTTAATTCATGATCGACCTGATCCAGCTCATCATGATGGCCCTTTGTTCAGACTTCCGAACAAATCAATGATCGCGCTGGGGATAATCACTTTTTGTTGCATGATTGGCGAAGGTTCGATGTCTGACTGGAGCGTTAATTACATGGAAAACATAACAAACGCCAGCATAACTCTTGCGCCGATCGGTCTTTCAGCTTTTGCTACGGCTATGACATTCGGACGAATTTTTGGCGATGCGCTGAGACGACGATTTGGAGACCGGACCATGATCGTAGGCGGAGGTCTTATGGCCTTGGCGGGACTGTGCGCTGCATTAATATTCCCAATGCCGTACGTTACAATAACAGGATTCTTTCTTGTAGGCCTGGGCCTATCGTCGATTGTGCCTATCGCTTACAGTATCGGCGGCAACGAAAAGGATCTCCCGCCAGGCGTAGGGTTAGCGATGGTAACTACGGTTGGATATTCCGGTTTTCTTATTGGTCCTCCGGTAATTGGCTTTATCGCCGACTGGCAGGACCTTAGAGTCTCGTTAGGTGTGATAGCACTTCTCCTTGCGTTGATGACTGTATTGGGCTACCGGTACAAAACTACTTCTGCAG
>DATHIE010000360.1:0-5832 GCA_035316905.1 Chryseolinea sp.
TCTACAAACGGACTGGTCCTTTCTGGAATACAAATGCTCTTGTCCAGCAGATTAATACACAATCACCACATACTCATTTTGGTGAAAATGTCGCCATCAATGAGAAGCTGCTCGTCATCGGATTCATACATCCTCTTAATCCATTGAACGAATTGATGGGAATTGAGATATACGAGCGGCAGCCATCTGGATATACTTTTTCAAAGAGATTAAAGTTCAGAAGAGGAATCTCAAGACTTGAACCGCTTTCGGTCAAGATCCAGGTGAGAAATGATTCGATATTCTTATATGAAGGAGTAAGCTATCAGGATCCAGGTGAACCTCCATCGACCCTGAAGATATATACCAAAAAAACGAATAATGAATGGTCCGAAACTTCATCATTCGAATTGCCGTCAGGAGTGTCCGATCAGAATATTAAGTTCGACGTTCAGAACAACCATGTATTTATAGGCTCACCACGCACAACAGTTCAGGGTAAAACGAATGCCGGTGCCGTTGTGGTATTTGCGAAACTACCTGGTTCAGCATGGCCTTCTGGAAAGATCAACCATTCGTCCATCATTTATTCTTCTGAAATTAGGGAGCATGCTTTTTTCGGTTATCAGGTAAGCAACATTGAAAATACGTTGGTAATCGGAGCCCCTGAGAATTACGACCTTTTTCCGTCTGGTGAAAGCGGGGCGATTTATCACACCTTGTACGGCCCTGTACGAGAAGTACCCGGCGCAGTATATGTTTTTGAATCGTCGGATTACTACTGGAAAAATGCTTCACAAATCTTAAAGTTGCAGGGCTCTTTTTTCAACCAGCAAAAATGGGATGGTGCAGGGTTGTCGGTAGATTCCGACTATGAGCATTATTTCTTTGGAGCACCAAATGAAACAAATGACCATGGATTCTGGGCAGGAGCAGTTTATACCATTCCTACTCCTCCCCTGGTAAAATTGTTGCCACCGGTGTGTGTTTACAACGAACCTGTCAAACTCCAGGGGTACCCATTCGGCGGTGTATGGAATGGAGCGGGTGTAAATGGTGAATCCTTCGATCCTTCCGAGGCCGGGCCGGGAAAACACCTTCTTCGGTATAAAACACCTAATTGCGCCTACGAAGGCAAATTAGAGATTGAAGTTATCCAGGATCCGGATGCTACAATAGTGGGGCCGTTGGAGGTTCTTCTATGCCCTGAAAACCCTGTTACATTAACGGTGAAGTCAACTCAAGGCGCAACGTACCAGTGGTACGTCAAGCCCCTGGATGGTACCGGATTCGCACAGATAACATTTTCCATTGCACCGTTTCTGTTTGCGGACAAGGCTGGAGTCTATTATTGTACAGTTACCTACGGTATGTGCAGTGCTAATTCATCCTTCATCACCGTCAAGGCGGATGTTGTTTCCGTTACCTCTGGGCCACAACCTGTTATTTGCACAGAAGGTGAAGTGATACAATTGATAACCACAACTCCAGGAGGGCAGTGGAGTGGAACAGGTGTTATCGATCCAGCAAAGGGAATCTTCAGCGCGCAAAACCTCGCCAGTGGAATTTATCCCTTGACCTATTCATACACAAGCCCTGCAGGTTGTCAGTATCTTATAAGGGATTCCGTGCGGATCGGGACAATACAGTTGGAAGTAACTCCGACCGGCACAAACATCACCGCGTGCGAGGAGAATGGAGTAACGTTAGCCGTAAAGAATCCTCAACCTGAAGTAATATATCGCTGGTTGAAAAAGGAAGGCGAAGACTTCTTTGAAGCATCGACTGATCCTGTTTTTGAGGTGAAAGTATCTGGATCATTCAAACTTAACGCTACTTCAATGTATTGTGAGGCAGAATCCTCCATACGACAGATTGAAATTCTAAAGGAGGATTCGTTGTGGACACCCAATGTGTTCAGCCCAAACAATGATGGTTTAAATGATGAGTTCGTGGTGATCACCAACAACGATGACTATACATTTCAAATTCTTAACCGGTATGGACAGGAAGTGTATGAGAGTGTTGATCGTCGACCCTGGGATGGAGGTAATCATCCCTCAGGCCAATACTTCTGGATTGTTCGCTACACCACGTGCTCGGGAACCGCAAAGACAAAAAAAGGCTGGGTGCACAAGGTGAACTAGTAACTGATTAGAGTCCGAAAGACGGGATGACCGAAAGCTTGCGTGCACGGCTAAAGTATTCTTCTGCGCTCTTTGCGCTTTGCCTTAGCGCTCTTTGCGCCTGCCCCTCCCGATGCATCGGGATCGGTGGTGAAATGTATTCTTTTGGTTTACCGCCCTTCAAACAAATTCCGTCCCAGTGTAAGTGCCCGGATCTTGGCATTCGCAATGGAACGTTTCAGCATCCAGAATCCGCAATCGGGATGGATGTAGCGAATACGATCCTCGCCTAGAACATGCGTTGCGTTCTCTATTCTTTCCGCAATCAGTTCGGGTGTTTCTATCACAGTAGATTTAATATCCACCACACCTAAACCAATTCCTATTTCACGACGTAAGTCCGTAAAAAATTCCAGCTCATTATATCCACGATGAGCAAACTCAAGCACGACATGATCGGTGTGCAGTGCATTCATGTAGGCAATCAATTTTTCCCAGGTTCCTTTTTGAACCGTTTGTCCACCGTAGTTACCAAAGCAAAGATGAACAGCAGGTGTTTTCGGAATCGCATCTAACATTATATTTATTGCACTCGCCGCCCATTCCCATTCTTCGGGTGAGCCTGGAAGGTTTGCCTCATCCAATTGAATTACATCGGCATCGATTTCCTTGATTTGTTTTGCCAACACATGGGCAATTGCATGTGACAGCAACGGCAAGTCTTTGTAGTGGTGATCGAGCAAGGTTTTGCTAAGCATGTGCGGACCTGTGATGGTAAACTTGAATGCATGTTTTGTCAGTGGCCTGATTCTTTTGTAAGCGTTAACGAGGTCGAGTGTACCTTCATTGATTGCGCCTTCAACCACGGCAGCAGGACGCACGCGAAAGCTCATGCCTTTTTGTTTACCAAAAGCTTCGATATCTGTCCGTGTAATTTCGCTGCGTACATTACCCAACGGCTTCACAAAGTATTCGATCATTCCGTTTGTTTCCGGGTGATTGACATCGAAGCGGTACAATTCGCCATCGGCGATCACATCGATCTCTGCAAGTTCTTGTGTCTTCAATACAACCATAGTAGCGTCTTCCAGCGCCTGAAGGCTTGGATTGGCAGCGAGCCAATCGATCATTGGGTATGAACCCAAGACTGTTGTTTTGATCATATCTGTAAATTAATCTACTCCTTGGTTCGATGCAAACCGAAGACTCACGTCATTGCGAGGAAGCGTGTACGGCCTCGTCGTACACAGCCGACGTGGCAATCCCCTACCAATGAAATGCGAACTGGGACAACACACTACAGTCCGTCTGCCGGTTCAGCTCCGTAGGAGCCATATATTGGTAGCGCCGGGTTTAAACCCGGCGTTAGCGTGTAACCTCTATCACACGCGCCACCGAAATAATGATTTATACGCAATGATGTTTGGCGCGTAACGATGAACCCAGATTCGGGTATGACGAGGCCACAGTTCCTTACGTTAGGTAGATCCTTCGCGGGACCGTGCAGTGATATTAAATAAGAGTGTGCCTCCATTTCTGATGCGCAAGAGTCGATAAAAAGAGAAGCCGCTCTGGATGACACTCGCTGAGGGGAAGCGGTCGATGACAGTCTCTTAGACATTAATTGCCTTTATCTGCGGTCCTCTGCGCTTATCCATTCCCATATCGCACGAACTATCCCTCCTAATGCTCACTCTCAACTGGCACGCAACAATTGCTCTGCGCTTAAAAACAAACTATCTAGCCAGATAACCTTATCGACATATCGCTGCAACGTTCGATTTGGTGGTTTGATAACGAATACCGCCTCACATTTGGCAGGTCCTTCGCGAGAGCGTGCAGCTATATTAAATATGGGTGTGCCTCCATTCCTGATGCGCAAGACTTAATAAAGGGAGAATGCGCTCTGGATGACACCCCTGAAGGGGAAGCGACGGATGACAGCTGCTTCGAGGGAAGCGCACTGAATTAACTACAATTATTATTTGTTATACAAATAATAAACTAATAAATATGCTTTATATTTGATAACACGATGAAACCAACCATTCTCTTATTATTACTTCTTTCTTGTAATTGCTTTGCACAATCCCGCCTTGTGATGACCGGAAAGGTGTTCGATGCAAAAACAAAAGAGCCACTGTCGTTTGCTACCATTGGGGTGAAAGGTAAAGTGGCAGAGACCATCTCCTCGTCCAGTGGCAGTTTCGAGTTGTTGGTGCCTGCGAAATACATTGAAGATACGTTGACCGTTACGTACCTCGGTTACACTCCATTCCAAAAAAAGATCTCTGAGCTTCAGCAAGTAGAAGATATTTATCTCGAACCGTCATACACACTGCTTGAAGAAGTAGTTGTCGTGCGTGCAGAGCTGAGTATTCGTAAGGTGGAAAAAGACTTGCATTCAATACGTGGAAATCTATACGCAATGGAAACGGAATTGACAAATGCTCAGTACAATCTATTCCTGGCTTCGCTGGAAGAACAAAACCAGAAGGACCTGCGTAAGAAAAGCGAGTACGATCTTTCCGGATATGATCAGACCGCACAAGCATTCTTCAAAAAATACGTATCGCAATTCCGTGAGCGCGGGCAACCTAAAGATTCGATAAAAGGTCCGCACATTGGTCCCCACCATTGGAGTGACTATCCTGCTGTAAATGTTTCTCATGAAGGCGCGAAACAATACTGCAACTGGCTCACTGAGAAGTACAACACCTACACGGGGAAAAAGAAATTTAAGAAAGTGAAATTCCGGCTACCCACATTACCGGAGTGGCAAATTGCCGCGCTTGGAAATCTTAAATTTCAAACCTGGAACCTCGAGGACAATATGGTGGACATAATAATATCTGACGACAGCCTGAGCATGCTACCGAGGAAAGGTGTACGCAAAAGCATTCCCGTCGGAAAGGATGTATTGTATCCGTGGTATGGTTCATATTACTACAGGAGAAATCCGCGCAACCACATGGGCTGCTTTCTCGGAAACTTTAAGGTTGAGTTTGTGGAGGTACCATGCCCCGCTAAAAACCCAGCCTACGATGGCTGGATTATGATGGGGCAAACGGCGTCTTACTTTCCGAACGACTTCGGCCTCTACGATGTGGTTGGATACATGGCTGAGATGATTGACGAAAACGGAAAAGCCTGCGGTGGAAGCTGGGACGATGTACCCGACAAATCAACGATCCACAGCGTGAAGAAATACTCCCGGCCCGATGCTACAATCGGGTTTCGAATCTTTATGGAGGTGTTAGAGTAACACATGCGATCAAACACTTTTGGCCACTGCTGATTATATTGTGGCCATCAATCTTTATTTAGACTTCCATTGAAAACGTGTCCGCATTGTGCTAACATCAATAATCACGACGATGCTAAATGTGCGCATTGCGGCAAGAGATTGAAGGGTGATTTCGGATTCCTAACATATCTTCAAATGACAGGCATACTTATGCTGGCAGTCGGTGGATTCTTTTTCTGGCCACTGTGGATTGTTGCGTTGATCACAGCCACCACGATTAAGATTCGGATTTGACGTTAGTTATGTTCTCCCGTTTGGTAGTCACATGCCACCTGATTTCTGACCGGAAGTGGCGCAAAAATGCCAAAGCGCTGAGTAGGCAAGAGGGAGTTTCACCCTCAAGCCTCTCACAGAACCGTACGTGAAACTCTCGCTTCATACGGCTCGTGTTATTCTTTGATAAGTCGTCAGTCCGCGTGC
>DATHIE010000361.1:0-8850 GCA_035316905.1 Chryseolinea sp.
GAGACATCTTGCGTGCCCTGCAAGGAAAACATCAGGCGGAAACGACCGGCGCAGACAACCTTCAAACGGTAAAACTTGTTCATGCTGCCTATGCATCGGCAAGAACCAGAAGCATTATAGATGTGGAAAAATTTGAATAGGAATCTTGTTGTCAAGCGGCCGAACTTCGAGGTGAAAGTAAGCTTGAATTTGAAGAACAAACTTTAGCACTATGACTGTTCTGAAGCTCGAGGGAATCAGCAAAACATTTCCAGGCGTCAAGGCGCTGGACAACGTTGATTTGTTGGTCGAAAAATCTGAAATACTTTCTATTTGCGGAGAGAATGGCGCTGGAAAAAGCACTATGATGAATATCATAGCCGGCAATATGCAACCTGACCACGGTCGCATTTATCTGAATGATCAACACGTTGAAATAAAGACCCCTCAGTCCGCCTTCGATCTTGGAATTGCCGTTGTGTATCAACACCTGAGCCTTGTAGAAAATCTATCTGTGGCAGAGAATATCTACGCTAATCGTCAGCCAGTGAACAAATTGGGCTTGATCCAGTTTGATGAACTGCATGTCAGATCTCAAAAGTTATTGAAAGAACTTGGAATGGACGACATCAATCCTTCCACCTTGGTTTCAAGACTATCGCAACCAAAAAAACAACTGGTTGAAATTGCAAAGGCATTGTCAAGACATCCTTCTATTCTCATTCTGGATGAGCCGACTACTTCAATCACAGAAAGAGAGACCCGCACCCTATTTGAAATTCTTTTTACCCTCAAAAACCAAGGCGTATCGATACTTTACATCTCGCATAGGCTGGATGAGATATTTAAGATCTCTGATCGCGTGAGCGTCTTAAAGGACGGGCGATCGCAAGGCACGTTCAAGGCAAGCAACATCACAAAAGATCAGCTCATCACAAAGATGGTTGGTCGTGAGATCAAGGCTCTGAGATCCGGATCAACGTCGAGGCCTGAAGTCTTGCTGGAAGTTAAGGACCTAACTGGTGCGCGGTTCAGGAACATTTCTTTCCGTCTGCACCGAGGTGAAATTCTCGGCATGGCAGGTCTTATCGGCGCCGGAAGGACGGAAATTGCCCGTGCCCTCTTTGGTGCTGACAAGGTTCGTTCGGGATCTATCCTATTGAACGGCCATCTGGTATCAGCCTTAGATCATCCGGAGGTTGCAATTCGAAACGGAATTGCCTACGTGCCTGAAGAAAGAAAAACGTCAGGGTTGTTTCAGGAGATGAGTATACAGGACAATGTAATCGCAGGTGATCTGAAGAATGCTTCGTCGCGAAATGGGTATAGTCAGGCAAAAGCAAAAATGCTGGCCATCGAATTGAAGGATAAACTAAAAATTGTCGCCCCAGATGTACAACAAAAGGTGATCAACCTCAGCGGTGGCAACCAGCAAAAGGTCGTGCTTGCGAAATGGCTTCTTACTCATCCCGAAGTGCTTATCGTCGATGAACCAACCCATGGGATAGACGTTGGTGCCAAATTCGAAATATATGAACTCTTGAAAATCATGGCTGCAGAGGGTAAGGCCATTCTGGTCATATCAAGCGATTTACCTGAATTGATCGGACTCTGTGACAGAATCCTGGTAATAAAGGAAGGGTCTATAACCGGCGAAGTAACCCGTGCGGAAGCATCTGAAGAAATAATCATGACATTGGCAGCTAACTGATAAGAACATGCTTAAGAAAATCATCGAAGATCGCATTTACTCGCTGTTCACTATGATCATAGTCGTAATCATAGTCGCAAGCATTATTTTTCCAGATACGTTTCCTACGTTTGAAAACTTCCGGCAGATCCTTCTAAATCTGTCCATTGACACTATCGTTGCCGCTGGCATGATGATTCTTCTCATTAGCGGCTCATTTGACCTTTCTGTTGGATCTGTCGTAGCGTTTGCCGGATGCCTGACCGCATATCTGATGCATTTCTTCAACGTTCCGGTTCCTATCGCTATCGGCATCGGTCTGATCTCCTCGCTGGCTATAGGTTATGTCAATGGATACCTGATTGCGTACCAGGGCATAAACCCAATGATCCAAACGCTGGCCATGATGGGAATAGTAAGAGGGCTCGCGCTAATGACCAGCGGTGCAGGAATTCAGAATCTACCGTACTGGTTCAGTGCGATCGGTCAATCCAGGCTGTTGGGAATTCAAATGCCGGTCTGGTATATGCTGCTTACAATCTGTGTCTTTACTTTTCTTGTAAACAAAACAATTTCGTTCCGGCGCTTTTACTACATCGGTGGCAATGAAACAGCCGCTGATCTTTCCGGGATACGCGTAAAGCGTGTCAAAATGATTGGCTTCATTATCTCCGCCGGCCTTGCGGGCGTTGCTGGAATTCTGTTATCGTCGAGACTAGGCGCCGCCTTGCCGACCATGGGTCGCGGACTTGAATTGAGGGTTATTACCGCTGTGATACTCGGAGGCGCAACCCTGAGCGGTGGTTATGGCAAAATACCTGGAGCGCTGCTCGGCGCCCTGTTTATGGGCATAATTACCAACCTGATGGTAATTTCCAGGGTTTCCGGGTATTGGCAGGAGATCATCCTGGGGATCATCCTTGTAAGCACGCTTTGGTTGGATCAGGCGTTACAAAAAAAATACTCTTTGCAAGCAACGCGGTGAATTTTGAAGTATAAATCCTTTTGAAATGAAACTACATCTGTGCGTAATACTCGTCGTTCTTTCTGCCTGTGAGTTACCTCCACGAAACGGACAAGCCATACAACAAGTCCGGTCAACGGATACCGCATTGGTTAACATTGAAGACGAAGAATATGTAATGGTGACGACCGCTGTAACTATGCCTATGTACGTGAATCACGATCAGGCTGCATTCAAGCGATGGGGTGAGAAAATGGGTGTAAAGGTCTCCATACTTGGTCCTGCCGAGTGGGATGTGCCCGCACAGATTAATACTATCGAGGAGGTGATTGGAACACATCCTACCGGTTTGCTTATCAATGGTACTGATCCCGCCATCGCACAGGTAATCAACAAAGCTGTTGCGGCAGGTATTCCTACCGTTGTTTACGATTCAGACATACCGAATTCTAACAGGCACGCATTCCTCGGCACCGACTGGTACGAAATCGGAAAGATGCAGGGTGAAGAAATGGTCAAACTGTTGAACGGCAAAGGTAAGATTGCTTACATGGGCATCCTGGGATTAAATAATATGGAGAGTGGTTTCCGGGGATTGCTCGATGTACTTGCCAAATACCCGGAAATTGAAGTAGTCGGTAAATATGACGACAAAGCGAACGTGGAAGAAGCCGCGCGGATTGCCTCAGATGTAATCGCAGCGCACCCTGATATAAGCGGGATCTGTGGTTTTGATTCAAATTCGGGACCAGGCATAGCGCTCGCTGTAAGGGAAGCGGGCAAATCAGGAAAAATAATGATCACTACCGTCGATTGGGAACCAGAACACCTGCAGCTGGTCAAAGCAGGGGTAATTCAAATGCTGGCAGGACAAAAACGTGAATTGTTCACATGGTATGGGGCACAGTTTCTTTATGACATTGTCCACCAAACGAACAGGCTTGCGGAAAATGATACGGAAGCTGGTATCACGAGCGTCCCCTATGTCATTAACACCGGGCTATTAAAAATTACGAAGGAGAATGTCGACCTATTTATGAACAAGTAGAACTAAAACAAAAGGCTAAACCGTCTTGAGAAGTTTTAGCTGTTCTTTTAATTGCTTAAGGTGATCGGTAGCTTCCCTGATCTTATCGTTGAACTCGTCCTTGACCTTTTCCGCATTCTTTGAGCGGCCGAAGAACTCGAGATTGTTTCTCCAAAGCGCAATGTCATTCTCCACTTTGCTGATCTTTTTGCGAATGATCTGTTCCTTCTGGAATATCTTACGATCGGCCAAAGGATCATTACGCAGATCGTTGAGCTGATTCTCAAGCGCTATCTTTCCTTTTTCATCCTCAGTAAGTCCAGGGATGGAGTTGATGAAACGATCGACAGCTTCATGATAGCGGGTGCGTATTGTGTTTATGTCCTTGCGTGGTACAAACCCTATGGAACTGAATTTTTCCTGTAACTCACGCAGAATATCTGACGAACCCGTCCTGCCTGCGGCGTGACTTTCCAGCTCAGTACATATTTCTTCCTTCAACCGTAGATTTTCGGTCTGCTCCTGCTCCATCTTATCATGCTGGGTACGTCTCTGCTCAAAGAAGTGATCACACGCGTCTTTGAATTCTTTGAAGACTTTTTCTCTGAATTTCTCAGGCACAGGCCCAACATCTTTCCACTTCTGCTGAAGAGTTTTTAGTTCATTTGAGGTACGTTCCCAGTCGTTACTTTCTTTCAGCTCTACAGCTTTCTTGACCAGATCATTCTTAAGTTGAAGATTCTGTTCTCTTTCCTCGTCGAGCTTTTTGAAGAAGGCGTTTTTATTGTTGAAGAATGTTTTAAAGGCAGACCAGAACTTCTTATTGACGTCCTTCGCTTTCGCGCGCGGCAGACCACCGATTACTTCCCAGCGTTTTTGAAGTTCGAGAATTTCCTTCGTCTTTTGATTCCATTCCTTGATCCTATCGGATTGAAAATTGACAAATTCCTGGACCTCATCGCTGAGTGAAGCCTTGTTGCCGAGATTATCCTGAAGTTCCTGTTGCAGGTTTTGAAGGTATGCATCACGCCGTGCGTATACCGCATCAGATGCCGCCTTGAAACGGTGCCATACAGCTTCTTTATCTTCTTTCGGTACAGGACCTAAATGCTTGAATTCATGGTGGAGTTCATTCAGTTCCTGAATCGCATCTTTGATGAGCTCTACACCGGCAAGCTTTTCAGCACGGGCGCATAACTCAGCCTTTGCTTCCAGGTTTTTACGGCGGTCGAGCTCTTTTAATTCAAAGTATATGCTTTGGTTATCGTAGAAGCGATCTGTGAGGGCATGATAGTTTGCCCACAACGTCTTGGCCTGGGCGCCGGGGACGGGTCCGATGGTTTTCCATTCCTTTTGAAGTTCTTTGAAACGTTCAAAGTGATCGGAAGTATCCTGCGAATCTGACAGAACGCGAAGTTTTTCTAGCAGCTCTTCTTTCTTCTTGAGATTTTCCCCCTTATCCTCTTCTTGTTGTTTAAAATACTGAGATCTTCTATCCTTGATGAGCTTCAAGTTTGCATCGAAGATAACATCGTATTCATCGCCTTTGAATTCGAAATCGGCCTCTGTACCACCTCCCCCAATAAATCTCAATAGCGCTTCAGCACGCTCCTTCTCACGAATATCATCATATAAGGGCTTGATCTCCCGAAGGATATGATCAACTTTCTTAAAGTTGTCGTCCCGAGAAAGTTCTTTGATCAGGTCCGCGAACTGCTGCTTTGTGAAGTTTGAGTAATCGACGTGATGAAACTCATCGTGATGTTCTTCTGTAACTTCATCGCGTTCTGAAAGGTCTACTTCTGATTGCAACGTGCTACCATGGTTCACCAAACCGGGTTGGTGCGCATGTTCCTGCTCTTCTCGTTTCTCTTTTTCCATTTCCATGGTCAATATTCATTGTTACGCGCTTTAGCGTAAATTTACTAAAAATGCTCAATTCAGACGAGGGTCCAAAGGATAGTTGGAATAGACCGAAAAACGGCCCCCCATATTCTCTAACGCCTTTTTCCAGATAACTGTTGGCTCGGTGTCGAATAACAGTTCATCCGTAACAAAATCGCAAACTATCCAGGAATCCTCCTGAAGTTCGGCTTCCAGTTGTCCCTTCCCCCATCCGCTGTATCCCAAATAAAACCGGACATCTCCCGATTTGATGGCAGCGGTGTCCAGCTGTGCAAGAAGATTTTCGAATTCTCCACCCCAATAAATCTCGTCTCTTATCTTAACAGCATTGTTGATATTCGTGTTCCTGTGAAGAAAATGAAGGGTATCTTGCTGAACGGGACCCCCGATGAAAACTGTTTCTTCGATATTCCGGACGTCGTCCATCACTTCATTTATTTTGATGATCGAAGGCTTATTTACTACAAATCCAAAAGAACCTTCGTCATTGTGTTCACATAATAACACCACCGTCCGCTCAAAGTTCGGATCAGCTAGGTATGGTTCCGAAATAAGCAACCTTCCCTTTTCGGGTTTTAGTTTATTTCTGTACTTAAAGTATTCCATACCCTATAACACTTATTGATTTGAGCGTTAATATGCGCTGTTTCAATACTTGAATAAAATACTTCATTTGCTGGTATGCAAATTTTATTTCTTTGATAACCTTTGACTCAAAATGCAACCGTATGCACAACCTGGCAGAAATACGCAAAGACTATTCGAAAGCAACTCTTGATATTACCAATGTCTCCAATGACCCTATTGATCAATTCAATAAATGGTTTGATGAAGCTATAAAGGCAAAAGTTTTGGAGCCAAATGCAATGTGTCTTGCGACCGTTAGTAATGATAATCGTCCCTCATGCAGGATAGTATTACTAAAAGGTATCGAGGATAATAAGTTTCTTTTTTATACTAATTATCAAAGCCATAAAGGAAAAGATCTTGAAAATAATCCCGTTTGTGCGCTAACATTCTTTTGGCCCGAGTTAGAACGACAAATACGTATTGAAGGAATTGCCGGTCGCGTTGCCGAAAATAAATCTATTGAGTACTTCCAGAGCAGACCACTGGGCTCTCAGGTCAGCGCATGGGCTTCACCTCAAAGTTCCATTATTGAAAACAGAATAATACTGGAAGACCGGGCGAAGCAAATTGAAAAAAGATTCGAAGGGAATAAATCATTACCGAAACCCCATCAATGGGGGGGGTACGAAGTCGATCCTTTGTTAATAGAATTTTGGCAGGGTCGCGAAAATCGATTACACGACCGGCTGGAGTATCTTAAACTAGAGGGATCCTGGAAGGCCCATCGCCTTGCACCCTAAAAGATATCAAACAGGCTGTTAATGCCCGGATAACGGCGCACCGTAAAGCCTTCTCCGAAACGTACACCGATGGCATGGCCAAATTCGACCGCCCTCGCATCCAGCATTTTCAGAAAGCTGGGGTTGGAAATATAGGTCTCGGGTTCCTTGCTTTCGGGATCAAAGAACTGGGTCTTGAAAGCCCTGATCGCTTTCATTTTTGTTTCGTGGAATTCGGTGATGTCGACAATGAAATCGGGCTCGATCAAATTGCTTTGGATATAGTGATATACCACCGTCGGTCTCCATGGCGCCTGCTTCTTCCCGTCGTCGTCAGTGGTTTCGATTTTGGCAAGACCGGCGAGAAAACTCGCGTCGTATCCAAGTGAGGCGCCCTTTCCGTGGTCGATATGGCGGTCGTAAACCGCATTTGCCAGAATGATCTCAGGTTTGAATTTCCGGATCGCGCGAATGACAGGCATCTGATTTTCTGGGTCATTTTGGAAAAATCCGTCTTTGAGGCCAAGGTTTTCCCGTACTGAAGCTCCAAGGATCCGTGCTCCTTCCTTCGCTTCTTCTGCCCGGATCTCCGGAGTGCCTCGGGTACCAAGCTCGCCACGGGTGAAGTCTACTATACCAACAGCATGACCCAGCGCTACGTGTTTCGCGATGGTTCCTCCACAACTGATCTCCGCATCATCTGGATGAGCGGCAAGGACAAGGATATCGAGTTTCAACTTTAGTGTTTTTGAGAACCAAGAATTACAACTGGATCGTTAGTGGACGGTCTCCATTTCTTTAGCAACGAGGAATTTTTCTGCGTCTAGCGCACCCATACATCCTGTGCCCGCAGCTGTTACAGCCTGGCGATAGACATTGTCAGCTGCATCACCCACAGCAAATACACCTTCGACGTTTGTCTTCGTTGAACCGGGTTGTATCTGAATATAGCCAGTCTCATCCATCGTGATATAATTCTTGAAGATGTCTGTATTCGGCTTATGACCTATAGCCAGGAAAAATCCATGAATAGGAATTATCGTCTTTGCTCCAGTTTTGTTGTCAACCAATCGTACGCCTGTCACGCCAGAATCGTCACCAAGGATTTCATCGGTTTCGGTGTTCCAGTGGATCTGTATGTTAGCTGTCTTCATCACACGCTGCTGCATGATCTTTGACGCACGCATTTCATCCCGGCGCACGATGAGATGAACTTTTGTACAAAGGTTAGCAAGATACGTTGCTTCTTCTGCCGCAGAATCTCCCGCGCCAACTACAGCTACTTCCTTACCACGGTAGAAGTATCCGTCGCAGACTGCGCACGCTGAAACACCTTTGTTGGCAAACTTTTCTTCCGATGGTATACCAAGATATTTGGCCGTGGCGCCGGTAGCAATGATGACTGCGCCGGCAATAATTTCGTCCTTGTCGTCAACGGTAGCCTTAAGAGGATAACCCGAAAAATCAACGGCGCTCGCTAGTCCATAACGGACCTGAGTGCCAAATCGCTCAGCCTGTTTCTGAAGGTCGATCATCATTTGAGGGCCGTTGACACCATCAGGATACCCTGGAAAGTTCTCGACATCATTCGTGATTGTCAGCTGGCCGCCAGGTTGCCCGCCAGTATAAAGGACGGGCTTAAGTCCAGCGCGCGCTGCATATATGGCAGCAGTATAACCGGCGGGACCAGAACCAATGATCAGGACTTTAACTTCTTCTTTAGCCATGAATGGAAAAATTTGCGCCCAAACAAAATAAAAGGTCTCGGAACTCGAGACCCTTAAAATAAGTATTAAAACGATAAATATTAACCCAGGTATGGCTTTAAAGCCTTACTTCTAGAGGTATGTCGTAATCTTCTGATAGCCTTTTCCTTAATCTGGCGTACTCTTTCGCGAGTGAGGTTGAATTTTTCGCCGATCTCCTCCAGGGTCAT
>DATHIE010000362.1:0-7575 GCA_035316905.1 Chryseolinea sp.
TTGCGGCGATGATGGCATATTCTGCATTCGTTGGAAACATCAAGCTGAACGAAGTTTATCTCGAAAGAGCAATAGAAATGGAAGAAGAAGCGAATACTTAAAGAAAGCTTGCAATCCACAATTGCCCCAATAAAAAAAGCCGTCGTAGTGACGGCTTTTTTTAATACGTATAGGCTATACTATTAATTCTTAACTAAGACTGAGGGAGCCGGTGCTTTTTTGTTAGCTACTGGCTTCTCGGCTAAAGACTTATAGAAAAACAGTCGGATGTACTCGCCATCGGTCAATGCCACGGAAGCACTCATGCCATTGATGACGTCACGAAGATCTTCTTTAAGAGTACCTTCCGTATTTTGGTAGGAAGCGCTTACTCTCTTGTCAAATTCCGCGTAACTGCCGTCAACTTTCTGAACCTGTAGCTTACCGGTAATTCTACCATTTGACACTTCGATTCGACCCATAAAGCACTCAGTGTAATCATTACTGCGCAGGGTGATGACAACGTCATTTACGCCGTCTGGAATTGGGTTGGCTCCCCTTTCCTTAAAAAGTGAATACCATTGTTTGAAGCAGTCCCCTGAAGCTGCCGGCTTGGCCGCCGCTTTGGCTGGCTGCTTGGTCTGACCCTGAGCAAAAAAGCTCACCATAAAAGAGAGGATAATAACAGATAGGATTGGTTTCATGTCTTATGGATTAATTCTTTCAGGGCTAAGATAGTGTATTTTTCAAGTCGATTCAAACCCCCAAAATACCCCTGGCAAAAATCTGTTTAGTCGCTCCCGCGGTAATAGCAAATGAATTGTATATTGGCATTCAGATAAAACTCAAAATCCTTACCTTCAAGTAAATAAACGATTAAGCTATGAAAAAAATTATCCTCTTCGTTGCAGTTGGCCTTGTCCTTCTCATTCCGTCCTGCAGCTCCGTCACCGTAAGCTATGACTATGACAAGACCGCAAATTTTGGCGCTTTCAAAACCTACGCATACACGCCAGAGGCTTTGAGTCTTCCAGTTGGAGATCTTGATCGCGATAGAGTCCTTGCTGCAGTGGATGCCGAAATGGCAGCCAGAGGGTTCACAAAATCTGACAGCCCGGATGCATTGATCGACCTTATAATTCAGGCCAAGGAAAGGGTTGAAGCCACCGCCACGAACTCTGGCGGCGGCTACTATGGCCGCTACGGATACGGTGGAGGATTCAGCACCACCCACATCGATTATAATCAGTATGTCGATGGAACGCTTTTCATCAACTTTATCGATAAATCTTCAGAAAAGATGATTTGGCAAGGGCGCGGTACGAAAACAATAGACGAGCATGCATCGCCTGAAAAAAAAGAAACAAATATCAAATATGCCGTAAAAACGATCTATGCGAAATTCCCGGTAAAACCAGTTACTACCAAATAAGTGAAATTTAATTAAGCTGACTTACCAAGAAAAAAACCAACACTAACCTATAATACATTCTACGTATGAAAAAATTCATCGCTCTCGCCTGTTTGATAATTCTATTTTCCTGTCAGAAGAAAAGTGAGGAGACAACAACGGAAGCACCCGCGACTCCCTCCTTTGAAAATGAAAGGAGAGCATTTTTCAATAGTCTGTCTTCCCCAGGCGACGCAGCGGCAGGTCTGCAAGCCACTGGCGCTGATTTTAATGCGAGCTTACTGAACGATCCGAAAAAATTCGCAACCTACACCAGCAGTGAAACAAAGGCCGCCGCAAATCTTGGCGTATACCTGGCCGATTTAAATTATGCTATTGCTTACAAAGAATCCGATCATGTAAAGGCGATTTTCCCAGCTGCTCATGCCCTAAGCAAGTCCGTGGGAATAGAACAGGGTATCCTTGACTTCCTCATGAAACGTTATAACGACAACCTGGCTAAGAATGACTCTGTTAAGGCAGTAGTTGATGAGTTGTTTGCAAGCGCTACGAAAGATGTCGAAGGCAGCAGCCGCGAAAAAATGATCGGTATTGCGATGTCAGCGTTCCAAATTGAAAACCTTCACATAGCAATGGGAATTATCAGTAGCTATCCTAAAGACATGCTACCCACTGATGCCAGGACACAAATACTTGTTCCTGTGTTCCGTCATGTTTTTGACCAAAAGAATAGAGTCGAAATCATTTATGGATTCCTTAAATCAATATCAGACCCAGCCAATCCTGAACAGAATCCGAATTATACTTATTATGCTAAGGCTTTTGAAGACCTTATCGAAACTTATAAGAAACTAAACATTGATGAAAAGATCGCTAACAATAAGGGAACTGAGCTGATGACTGATGCCGTCGTGGCTGAATTGAGCAGCAAGGTCGATGCTATCAGAAGTAAGATTGTAAGTGCTGAATGACAATAAAAATTCCTAACAAGAGGCTGCATTAAACGATGTGGCCTCTTTTATTTTATAGGATGATCATCAGGGATTCCGACGCTTTGACTTTCGCAAATAATGCTTATAACGGAACCTGAGAATATTATCGGTTGATTGAAAAATGAAAATTTGAACGTTACTATCTAAAATAGAAACTAAAATTAGCCTGAACTAACACATTAAGGCGGGGTTGCCCTGCAATGAACTTTGAAATTCTCAATGCAGCTGATGCATTCTCTCCCATTACTTTTCCAATGTCCATCCGAAGGAATAGGAAGTCTGTACCTTCACTGAAGGAGTGTGAATACAACGTATTAAGCGAGAACCAACCATTCCAACTATCCATTTGAACCACTGCAGGAAGCGCAAAGGCGAGGTTCTGGATCTCATCATCTTTTTCAGGATCATCCGGGTCGGGAGCACCATCACTGCCTCCAGTGCTGTTTGCTTCGCTTCCTGAAAATTGATACCGGACTTCAGGAAAAACAGCTATTGAGGTTCCAGGGCGCCACGTAACGATAAGTTTTGGATTGTATAACCACGTTCCTGCCCCGCGACCGAGTTGGTATTCTCCAGTGGGCGCAGAGACGTCCATGCCAAGGGTAACGCGTTCGATTCCAATAGTGTTGTTTTTCACATAAGGAACCCAGAGATAAGAAACTTTCAAGTCACCAAATCCTGTGGTGTTTTCAAACCCCTGATAATCGCCCTGAAAGACCGTATGAACCAACGGTAGGGACATCCCAAAACGGTGCCTTTCACTGCGCAACCCGTAGTGATAGCCTAGTCTCAGCGCATAAAATTCGGAATTATTATGAAAAAGATACGATTCGATATCTATCGCAACATGCGTCCTCATCGTAACTGGATCGCTGGCATTAAACAAGGTAGGCTGTTGCGCCAATGCAACCGATGAGCAAAACGAAGACGCAGATAAAATGAGAGTCTTTATGTTCATATCACCCCTCCTGTTCTTTACAAATCAATTCCCGCAACGTATTTATAAATCGCTCATTTCCTTAATAGCGAAGATATCATATTATCGCTATTGAATCCTCATTCCTCCACTGGCTTCGAAAACCTAACGGCGAACAACACAATAACGACATAAGAAATGATCGGTATGAGATACGCAGTTGCAACATCAGTTCTGTCCGTGACCCAGCCCATTAAGGGTGGCATCAACGCACCGCCTACCACACCCATGGCAATGAACGAGGATGCTTTCTCTTTAAGGTCGTGAAGGTTCTTCAGGCCCAAACCAAAAATAGTGGGGAACATGATGGAGAACGTAAATTGAAGACCTATCAACGCGGCAAAGGACACCACCCCCAACTTTTGCCAAATAAGTAAGCAAAACAAGATGCTTCCCAAAGTATAAATGGTCAGTACCTTGCTGGGCTGGATGAAACTCATTAAATAAGTTCCTAGCACCCGACCAGCAAGCATCATTAGCATGCTGAAACCAAACCAGTAGGAAGCCCTTTCGTCAGTCATTCCTGGCATATACTTAACGGCGTAATTGATGAACAACGCCCAGGTTCCTCCTTGTGCCGCGACGTTAAAAAACTGGGCAATTGCTGCCCATCTGAAATGACGATACCTAAAAAGCTCGCGATAAGATCTGTCAGTCTTTGTTGTAGCGCTGTGCTCATGCAAAGGTGGAACTTTTATAAACGCAAAAGCTAAAGCTATGAAAAGTACAACGGCGCCTATACATGCGTACAAAACTTTAACGGAGACGAGATCATCCTGGGTATTACCGGTCTGCACTCCTGATAGTATCACAAGACCACCAAGAAGTGGCCCGATGATAGTTCCTACCGCATTAAAAGTCTGCGAGAAATTAATACGCTGCTCGGACTTGCGCTCATCCCCGAGAGATGCAGAAAAAGGATGGGCCACAGTTTCAAGTGTCGCTAATCCGCACGCTAGTACAAATAAAGCAAACCTGAAAAAGCCAAATGATTCAGCGCCGGCTGCGGGAATAAACATAAATGCACCAATTGCATAAAGGCATAATCCCAACAATACGCCATTCTTATAACCGAATCGGTTCATAAACAAACCAGCCGGTATCGCCATAACGCCATACGCACCAAAAATTGAGAATTGAACGAGCGTGGATTCACCAACCGAAACTCCCAGTACTTTTTGAAAATGCCTATTGAGAGCATCTCCTAAGGAAATGGCAATTCCCCAGAGGAGGAACAGACTTGTAACGAAGATGTATGTCGGGAGATACTTGCGTTCGGTTAGAGGGATGTGCTCCATGGGAGGTGAGGTATAGGTTATAAGGGTTGAATTGATACCTAGGGAATCAGATCAAACTCAATATAATACAAAAACGAATGATTCAAAATCTAAAGCTATTGCGACAACTGCTTGAGGCGATTCTCGATAGCTCCTTTCAATTGATCTTTATCGGATGGTTGGAGATAGTTATCCGACGGAAGTAATTTTAATGCATTGGAATACATGGCTATGGCATCTGTTCGATTGCCCAATTCAAGATAACACCGTCCGGCAATAGTGTACGCAGTTGCCGCTTTGGGAAATAACTGTTGAAAGTTCGCAGCCCATTGGGTACCTTCTTCAAATTTCTTTCCAGCCAACAAATGTTGCCCAATAGCAACGTAGGTCTCAAATGAAAACGCAGCCGAGTCCTGCTGCTGATACTTCTTGACCTCGTCCAGCATTTTCGAGAATCCTTCCATCCCATTCAGTGACAACAACTCCTGTGATGTTGGCGGCACATCAAGGCGAGGAATGAATGAATACTCAAGTACGCCCGAAGGAATCCCTTGATCTTCCGGCTTGCTTTCATAAAAAGCTTTTCCATGATAACCCTGTTTCAACTTCCAGTCAAGAAAAAACATTGTATACCGAGCCATCCATTCATAGCTAAGTTTTGTATCGCCAGGTGCAGGCCCAAGGATTCCCGGCATTGTTTTTTCCCATACACCAAAATTCAAATAATAGAATTCCCGCATCTGAGGAAGACTGATCATATAACGGTCGGCATACTTGTAATGCTCTATCAGCCCTGGATTGACCGACTCGTGTGGTGAATGCATAGCGAGTATCGGCCGGTCCGTACGAGAGATATCAAAGTAAGGCGACTTTTGAATAAGGCCATATTCATAACCCGTTAGTATCCCGCCTTCCAGGCTGACCAATGCGTCAATCGACGGATCCCTCATCATCCATCCTAACCCGGCGGATGCGTTCATTCCTGTTCCAATTGCAGCAACCGCATCATCTTTTATCTTGAATTCTTTCTTAACGACCGCAAGGGCAAACTGACAATCCTGAACAAGTGTTTCTATGCCACGAACCGTTTGCCACTCAAAGTCTGCATCAAGCGTCCCATGGCGTGAGATGGAGACAACTATATAACCATACGATGCGAGATATTCGCTGAGTATACTATTGAGATTCGGGCTTTCAGGATAAATCAGGATCGGATAGGTTCCGTCAACGTATGCCGCATTCTTAAACGCATTTACGTTTTCTGCCAATAACGCAGGAAGATGTTTTTTTAGAATCAAACTGTCGCCCCCTAACTGCGATAAAAGAAAGCTCATTTGCTGACTCGATTTCGTGCGTGTTTTCTTTGTTACGTCCTGAGGATTAATCATTCGAGATACTTCGTCGACGTATTCAGCATACATCATCTTAGGATGGTTGTTCTTCGGCTTTGCTGGATACCAAACACTGATATGAACCGCCCTTCCCTGCCGATAGGCTGCATATTGTTCCCCGATAGGTGGCCGACCTGTATCAAAATGAATTCCTGTTTTAAATCCAACTTTGTAAGGACCCGGATCAAGCCTGGTTTGAAAATACGATTGCCCAAAGCACGTCCCGGCAGTCAGAGAAAGCAGAAGAATTATAAGCACTGTGCGCATTACCAAGAGATGATTGTACAAGTTAACTATGATAAATCATTTCGCCACTAACCATTGATGGGTGGTTTTTTAGCTGAAAACGAAGGGAAATCAACTCTATTGTACGCGTAGCATCTTATACAAACCTCTTCAGCAAAAAAAAAATTGAAAAAATATTTTGACTTTTATGGTGATAAATGACTTGAAACTTGCACTTATGGTTATGGAAGCTGATTTGGAAGTTATACCAACACCCGTACTGGCCACATCCGGCGCAGAGCGGGACATTTTCTTCGAGGAAATGTATGAAACAGCGTTTCCCGCGGTAGCGTCTTTTGTCAGACAAATGGATGGGTCGTTCCAGGATGCAAAGGATATTTTTCAGGATGCTTTGATAATCTACCTTGAACGATCTACAGAGGCCAGGATAATAATCAACGTATCTTCTGAGCGGTATATTTTGGGGATCTCCAAACATCTGTGGCTGCGGAAATTCAAAGAGGACAAACAGAAGCTTTCATTGAATGACTTTGAAAGGACACTGTACATTCCGACTGATTTCTATCCCAGTATAAGATCTAATCGAATACTTCAATTTCTAGAAGTTGCAGGAAGTAAGTGCATGGAGCTGCTTCGAAGTTTCTATTTTGAAAAAAACTCCCTGAAAGACGTTTCAAAAAAGTTAGGTTATGGCAGTGCGCATTCGGCAGCGGTACAGAAATACAAATGTCTGGAAAAAATAAGGGAGTCGATAAAAGAAAAGTCTGTCACTTATGAGGATTTCTTTGAATAACATCTGCGAAATAGAGCGCTACGTGGATGGAACGATGGAGCAGCATGAGGCGATTCTCTTTGAAGCGAGAATCCAGAAAGATTCGTTGCTGCGAATGAATGTCCTTCTACATAAAAAAGTACTGGCACTGGTCCGGATATATCATCGGAAGAAACTAAAAATGGAATTGGAAGAGGTGCATAACCGGTTATTCAATGATCCAAATAAGTTTACCTTCCGAGAAAGTGTCATGCGGATATTCAGGAACGGTTAATCATTAAACACACTATTGATCATTCGCGTATCGTTCGAGCCCGAACGAAGGGTGTGCTTGTGTCGCGGATGAAGAGGTGAAGCCACTTCAAGGTAAGTAGGCGCGACGTTCAGCGCCGTCTGTTGTACCCCAGCCTGAAGGCCTAGTCTATGCACACATCTTTTTGTAAATTAGGCTATGTAATTTTTTAAACTATATATGAAGCAACTAGAATTGGTTCCGCAGTATGTCTCGGAACAGTTTCCAGCCAATTTTTT
>DATHIE010000363.1:0-4082 GCA_035316905.1 Chryseolinea sp.
AAAACGAAATGCCTTTTCGCGCGGTATTTCAAGTAATCTTAGAGATTTGTATCAATAATCCTTGAGTTATCGTTGCAAGACAGTCACCAATAACGTAACACAAATCGCCTCCGAAAACACGCAACACTCAATATATCAACAATCAACACTCAAGGGAATTGAGGATTTGAACAAAAGTCAGCCATGTAAATGACCCCTCTTACGGTATTCCATTAACATTACGATTGCCCTAATTTTAATCAATCTTTTTGTTATGAAATCCACCGTACTGATCCTTCTTATCACCACACTTTTCTATTCACCAATAGTTGCACAGGAAGACGACAAAACATGGTTCGACTTCTGGGTCGGTAAGTGGGAGGGAAGCTGGACCGAGTCAGACGGCAAGATCGGTCGCGGTACCAACACCATTACCAGGACACTGGATAACACCGTGATCCAGGAGAACTTTAAAGTAGATGAAGGAACGTCGAAAGGATATTTAGGTACCAGCATCTCTGTTTATAATCCTCAGAAAAAAACGTGGCATCAGGGCTACGCCGACAATCAAGGATCATATTTCAATTTGATAGGAGAACGTCAGGGTGATAGAAGGATCTTTAGAACGGAGATGATACAGCGAGGAGAGAAGCGGATCTTTCAGCGTATGGTATTTTATGACATCACCGAAAATACCATGGTGTGGGATTGGGAGTCTACTCAAGATGGAGGCAAGACGTGGACATTGAACTGGAGGATCAATTACAAGCGGATAAAATCATGAAGAATCCTAAAGTGGATGCTTTCCTGAAGAAAAAGAATCACCCTTTGAATAGAGAAATTCAGATGGTAAGGGCTATCATACTCAGTACCGATAATAGAATTGAGGAAGATATTAAATGGAGCGTACCTACGTTCATGTACAAAGGAAACATTGCGTCATACTATATGAACGCAAAAAAGTTTGTGAGCTTGATGTTTCATAAAGGAGCGACGATCTCAGATAAGTCGGGCATACTTAAAGGAGATGGAAAGGAAGCGAGAGTGGCAAGATTTACGGATACGGCAGACATAAAGAAAAAGAGAAAAAAGCTGGAGGGAGTTATTAAAGAATGGATAAGGATGAAGGATTTGGAGGGGTGACGCAGGTTGGTGGATTATCTCTTGGGGCTGAATGAAATTGAACGCCCAATGTCCAATGTCGAACTCCGAATTTCGAAGGTAGTGCATCGGTTATACAATGACCATTAGAATCTACCGAAGCTCCTGTCTGATGACGTGCATGTTATAGGAGAGTGAGCAAAGTTTAAACGCAAAAAGCGCAAAAGAATGCGCGCAGAAAACGCAAAAGAAAGCCAACGTTCGAGGGACAACTTGGTGCACGTCCGGCCAGCCTAACACGCTATTTTTTTCCTCTACAAGCTTGTGAAAACCTAAGGTTCCTGCAGGCAAGCGGATAACGATTAACGATTAACGGTTCTCCCAAACTGTTCCCAGTCAAATCCAGTTTCGATCCGCTGATGCCTCAATGCGGGAATTTGTGTAGTGATGAGAAGAACTGTTCCATTGAGATCCGCCCGGTGATGTTGTGGGATTTGCTGTTTGATCGCCTTCACCATTTTGAACTTAGTGGCATCAAAAAATTCCTGGAAAGATTTTTTAAGTCCGTTGATGTTTTCCATGCCATACATCAATACCAACTCAGGTTTGTATGCAGTTATTTTATTGATGATATTCTGAATTCGGGTTTGATATATGTGTTCCTGGTACATCGTACGACTTTTTAGAAACGGGAATTTCGGCATGTCAAGCCAGCTATAATACCATCCGTGGTTGTGCGGACTCGGCAATGGATACAACCTTATCATTGCTTCGCTGTGTTCAGAAGGTGAAGCAAACGAGTTCTTCTGGTAGGTGAGTATATCAGGAAGTTTTTCATCGCGATAGCCGTGTTTAAATGCGATGAGATTTTTCCATACACCATGTAGTATTGCATTGCTTCCGAACCGGTATTGGTATTGATTCATGTACAAGTCCGCTTTGGGTCCCTCGTACCGAACTGCAACGTGCCGATACAATTCGCGAAGGTTACATAGCGTTGCTTCGGTGCTTGTTGCATGTAGCTTGTAAAAATAGTTGAGCTTTTCAGCTACTTCTTCCGGCAGATCACCGCCACCTTCCTCGTGAGCAATGAACCAGATCGGAGCTTGCCACGAGCCATAGCCGTAAAAATTATTGAGCCAGTGGTTGAATGGGTTCTCTTCGATAAGCATCTGGGAACGTAATGGTCATTTACGTTGGCAAAATCGTGAAAATCATACTTATATAATAGCCAATTCTAAGCCTAATGCGCTCTGTTTGGCAGCGCCAATAAGCGGGGTTTCCTCCGCGCTACTCCGCGTGTATTTCTCGGAGCCCACACACACACCCACCCTCACACCGACGGATCGCACACTACTTGAATAAAAATCCAAAATATTTGTCCATTTCCCACAAATTCAATCGTCTCTAGCATGTTAACTAAAACAACTGATTTTATGAGACTAAACAGATTATTCCTATTGATCGTGGCCATCGCCACAATGAGCTTTGATGTCTTTGCACCCGCATTGACTGACGCGGAAAGGAAGTACGCAGCCCAGTTATTACAAGAAACCAAAGACGACCTTCTCAAAAAAGTTAAGGGTCTTACTCCCGAACAGCTGAATTACAAGCTCAATGCAACTAGCTGGTCCGTGGCGGAATGTGTAGAACACATCGCCATTTCTGAAAACAACTTATGGGGTTTCGCCCAGTCGTCCCTGCAGCAGTCAGCTGATCCGTCAAAGAGGAGCGAGCTAAAAATGACCGACGATGGCATTGTGAAGATGATCACGGACCGAAGCAGTAAAATAAAAACACAAGAGGCTTTTGAGCCGAAGAACACCTTTAGGTCATTCGAAGGAAGCCTGGATGAATTCAAGAAAAAGAGAGAAGAGCATATTAAGTATGTGAATGGCACATCAGATGACCTGCGGAATCATTACAATGATTTTCCATTCGGAAAACTGGATACCTATCAGACTATTCTTTTCATGGCCGCGCATAGCCGCCGGCATACCGCACAGATTGAGGAAGTGATGAAGAGTGCTGGGTTTCCGAAGGGCAAGTGATTCCAAAAAGGCAATGGTCTGCAAATCAGATCTCAGATTTATTTATTGTGGGGCCTTAAGGAACAAGAATAACGTCTACAATTAAAATGGAAGGACAACCCATTCACATGATGCAGGCATCAGGGGATGGGTTGTTTGTTTTGGGATGGTCAAACGTGCGCGTGGTGATCTCCTCTGTACCACCAGACAACTGACTACCGGTTAGGAGGTAAAAAAGCGATTTAAGGTATCGTAAACTGTTGTCTATCCGGGTTCGTTATTTTGTGCGCACCAAAAATCGTAATTCTTTATACCGATACCCTTATACCCTTATACCCTATACCCTATACCCTATACCTTATCCATCAATCCATGCGCAACTATATCTTTCTACTCCTTCTGAGTGCCTACGCCTTTTTATCCTGTAGCACAAAGTCTCCCCATATCCTGAGCGATCTATCAACTCTACCCGACACGGTGCCACAGATCTTTGCAAAAGGTATCATTTCAACAAAAAACATTCGCCAAGGCGCGATCACTTTCTCGCCTGATATGAAAGAGATCTTCTTTACGAGCGTTGATAGCACGGGACATCTCCGGATAATGGAAGTGAAGTATTCCAATAAGTTGTGGACGCGACCCCGGGAATGGGTGCATTCGGACAAGACGAATAACTATGAGCCATACATTTCTCCTGACGGGAGAAATTTATATTTTGTCTCCGACAGGCATGCACCCAACGTGAAGGGCAGTGGGCGGGTGTGGATATCATCCAGAGTCAACTCAATTTGGACGGCGCCCAAGATGTTGGAGTTGGGAGTACATACTCAAAAAGGTCTTTGGTTTCCGACGGTATCGGACAAAGGAACTTTATTTTTTGGAGCCTACCTTGATTCCATTGGCAACTACGGAAAGAGTGACCTTTACTATTACACGTTGAAAGACCCTTCTGCCGAAATCATAAATCTTGGT
>DATHIE010000364.1:0-12671 GCA_035316905.1 Chryseolinea sp.
TACCTGGGTGGCTAGGTACCCAGGTCCCCGGGTAGCTATTTACTTTTTTGTGCCGTTGTATTACCAAGCTGAAGTGTGACCAAATGTACATCCGTTGGCAGCTCCCGTGATGAATACACTAGTTTCGCGGTCGAGTGTTGATTCTTGAAACCAGTGATCTCGCTTACCCTTATTACCATTTGATTTTTAATGTCAGGGCTATCGGAAAAACTCCATTCCTTTAAAGTCTTATCCTGTTCGTCCTTCAAAGAAATTTTCCTTGCCGTATCAATTTTTCCACAGTTGTTAAAAGTTACCGAAAGTTCATCCTTCGCAGTGCTCGTATTTAGAGGCAGCGTTGGAGCTTCCTTCCGTCCGTATAAATGTTCCTTAATCACAGACTCATGGTTAAGATAGACCTCGTAGCTAGCTGTTCCGGGCACGAAAGCAATTGAGCATAGTGTAACACTTGCGATGGTTGCAAACATTTTAGTTGCTGTCCATCTAAGATTGATTGGTCTCATATCATTATTGGTTTAATTGTTAAGAGATCAGTTTGATCTCTCTATACAAATAAACGCACTAAGACTCCGGCAGGTCCGGCTCGTTTGACCACCTGTGGCTTTTACTTGACAACATGTGCAGATTCGTTGTGGTATTCGGGTACCATGTTAGTGGCTACCCCGATTCGGTTCCAGCCGTTGATGGCAATGATCGCGAAGATAACTTCGGCCACATATTTTTCACCCAAAACGGAAATCGCATTGGCATAGGTTTGTTCTGATACGCGCTGCGTTATAAGTGTCACTTCCTCGGTCATTGCCAGTACCGCTCTTTCGTCGTCTGAAAAGAAAGGCGTTTCCCTCCAGGTTGTAAGAGCATAGAGCCTCCGTTCAGACTCACCAGCTTCACGTGCTTCCTGTGTATGCATATCTACGCAGTAGGAGCAACCGTTGATTTGAGATGCGCGGACCCTGATGAGGTTTTTGTGTACTTCGGAGAGAGAAGTTCCATCGAGGTATTTTTCGAAGGCAAGCATCACCTTGTATCCCTCCGGCGCGAGGGAATTCATTTTGATTCGTTTTTCCATTTTCGCTGTTGTTTGTTGATACAAAGCAACAAGACTCTGTTCAGGAAAAACTTAATCTAGTTCAAGAACGGTCATTGCTTCCTTGCCCTGATCTTACTGAGAAACTCAGGTGTAAATCCAAGATAGGACGCAAGCATATACTGAGGGATGCGCTGAACAAATTCGGGGAAACTTGAATTGAAATGATGGTAGCGTTCTTCTCCGGACGCACTGAAGATAAAATGCATCCTCATCAATGTAGCAGCATAAGCCCGTTGAAGCACAAGACGAAAGTACCGTTCAAGTTTCGGAAGACGTGCGAATAAGTCATCCTGAATTTTGCGGTCAAGAATACCGACAACAGCTGGCTCCAGCGCCTGGATGGTAAGGAGCGACGGTTGCTTTGACTCAAGGCTTGTGTAGTCGGTTATCCACCAATTGGCGATTCCGAATTGAATAATTTGTTCGGTGCCCTTGTCTGTATGGGAGTACATTCTGAAGCAACCCTTCACAACAAAATGGTTGGACTTACAGATTTGCCCCGCTTTCAGAAGGTATTCTTTGTTCTTTACTTCTTTGAACTGAACATATTCACTTAACAAATCCTTTTCTGATGAAGTCAGTTCCGTGAAGCGATTGATGTGATTTGCAAGTGCGTCGAGGTATTCTGAAGGCTTCATAGCTCAAAGATACTTGGCTACATCGTCGGCGGTGATTTCATCTCCGCTCATAATCACGAGCCTTTCGATTACGTTTCGAAGCTCGCGGATATTTCCGGTCCAATTGTGTTTCTTCAGGGCTTCAAATGCACCGGGCTGTATGTTCTTTTTACGCGCCCCGTATTCTTCAGCAATGTCGTCGAGGAATTTCTCTGAAAGCAGGGGTATATCATCCTTGCGTTCACTCAGCGCGGGAACTTTGATGACAATAACGCTCAGTCTATGGTATAGGTCTTCTCTGAACTTGTTTTCCTCGATCTCCTTTTTAAGGTCCTTGTTTGTCGCCGCGATAACACGCACATGCACGGTTATTTCCTTGTCGCCCCCTACTCTGGTGATCTTATTCTCTTGTAAAGCCCGCAATACTTTTGCCTGCGCCGACAGACTCATATCGCCGATCTCGTCTAGGAACAACGTACCACCTTCCGCGAGCTCAAACTTACCAATCCGTTGTTTTATTGCCGACGTGAACGACCCTTTCTCGTGTCCGAAGAGTTCACTTTCAATTAGCTCAGAGGGGATGGCAGCACAATTAACTTCAACCAACGTTCCGGCTGCACGCCTGCTCTTTTCGTGTATCCATCTTGCTACGAGCTCCTTGCCAGATCCATTTGGTCCGGTAATAAGGACCCGTGCATCGGTTGCTGACACCTTTTCGATCATGGTCTTAACGTTCTGGATCGTTTCAGATTCACCGACCATCTCAAACTTCTTCGAAATTTTTTTCTTTAGTGTTTTAGTCTCCTTAACGAGGGATGATTTGTCGAGCGCATTTCGCAATGTGATCTCCAGCCTTCCAAGGTCAAATGGTTTTTGAAGGAAGTCGAATGCTCCTTTTTTTACCGCCTCTACAGCTACATCGATCGTCCCATGGGCTGATATGACAATAAAGTTTGTTGGAATACCTGCTTCTTTCGCTTTCTCCAGCACTTCGAGACCGTCCATCTTTGGCATCTTTATATCGCAGAGGCAGAGATCAAAGGCGCCACTTTCAAGTTTTTTAAATCCTTCCTGACCATCGGATGCTTCTTCCACGTCATGGTCCTTTTCTTCCAGTATCTCTTTAAGAATAGATCTTATCTTGCTGTCGTCTTCAATTACGAGAATCTTTGACATCGCGATTGGGTTAAGATTTAAAAATAGAAAAACCTGCCTGTTTTCTAACATCAGGCAGGTTCAAAAAAAGTGGCAAGCTTATAAGCCGGGTTCTGTTATCTGACTTTCGCCAGATCCTCTATCATTTATCTGGTCAAATCATTGCTGATGAGATCAATCGGTCTACCCACCCCGATAATCCGTCCCGAGGGACGGAAGTTGAACGAGCCATTCATGATCGGGGCCTATTTGACTTTTCAACGCGTAAGGTTTACCCGCACCTGATGTCACCATCCGGCCGGTGAGCTCTTACCTCACCTTTTCACCTTTTCCTCCCCGATACAAAATCGGAGTGGTAGTTTGTTTTCTGTGGCACTGTCTGTCCCCGATCCCGACGAGTCGGGAGGAGCCTTCCCGTTAGGAAGTACGCTGCCCTGTGTTGCCCGGACTTTCCTCCCCCCCGAAAAGTCGGGGAGGCGATAAAGCGGCTTGCCACTGTAAAGTTACGACGTAATCGTCTGAGGAACTATAAATGTGAGCAGCAATTAGGTCTTAAAGGCTAGTGTATGTCCTTGCCTGTCAGCTTAAGCTCGTAATGGTCGGCCAATTGCGCCACTTCCTGGATCATTTCTTTGATCTGATCCTGTGATACGCTGTTTTCTAGGCAGGATGCTTCAACTTTTAGGAAACCTTCCTCGAGCACAAACTTGCTGTAATCAAAGTTTGCATTTTGCTCCAGCAGGTTCTTCAAGTCTAAAGCGTTTGTGTATTCGCAAACTTTGGAGGAGAAAAGCGCCTGATTCCTTCCGGATACGGCACTGGTTTGTGTTATTGCCAAAACTGTTTGAAATCGACTGCCTGTGATGGGAACCACAACAACAGACTTGGTATGATCGTAGTCGGTGTATTGTCCGCCAATCTGCTCAGCATATTGCTGAACGTAATCCATGATTTTCATAAGGGGTTTTCGGTTAGCTACAATGAAGTTATGAAAAACGCAGCTTCTTTAACTATTAACGGCGTCAAAAATTTTAGCAAGTCAGAAGTAGAAAGCGTGAAACTTTGTCCCTTTTGAAGAGAATTCAATCGTTGGTGCGGGTATTTTGATCATGCTGGCAAAGAAGATAAGGGTGTTGATTGCCTTCGACCGGGACTTTATTGCCCTAAGATCAAAGTCGATGGACAGATAATACTGTCTGTAGGCCGGCGGGTATCCAGCCTCAATGTTTTGTTCGTCCCTGGCATACACCATACCCTCTGCACCATAACCGACGGCAAGGTTCAGCCACTTTGGAAATCTTATAAACTTGTCCATATCAACCGATAGCCAATAAGTTTGTCCATTATAATCCTTGAACATTTCACTCAGGGCGCCGTCACCCAATACCGACGGCCTCATTGCTGCGTATTCTGTTTGATGGAATGAGAACTTTGGAAGTATCCTTTGTTCTTTCCATAACAAAGCCTGACCCAGAAAAAAGGCAGATCCAGCGGCATTGGCCACGAGGTCTCCCGCTGATGCGCCATAGGACTGAGAAAAACCGTCCAGTATTTCAATAGGCAACATCACTCCAAAGCCAACGAGCGAACCTATGAGGTCTGCTTTCCTTTGCTTTACATTGCACCAGCTTAATGCTCTTGATGATCCATAACTGAAGTAATAGGTAGAGTAAAAGTGCCCTACCTTATCGACTTGTTTCCATTCAGCATTGTCATTAAAAAAGTGGAAAGGTTCTTTCGGGGAGTCTTCATACCACAATTTATTGAGACCCGCTATTGTGATTCCATATGCAACCGCTGAACCGATGACAAGAGTATTCAAACGTTTCTTATTTACATGTTGAGTGGTATCGCTCGGTTGGCTAAAAGCGATGATCGGAAGAATAAATAAAATTATTGCAAGCTTACTCACTGCCATCATCCTCTTTTAAGGCTTCCTCGATTAGGCGGGCATTCTCTTCCTCTTTCTTCCTTTGTTTACGTGATGAGGTGAAAATATCTCTGAGCTCATCAAAACTTTGAGTGTGAATGAGGCTTGCGCCGGTGGTCATTGTGGTTTGGGTATTGATGGTGTTTAGAAGAGGATTGTAATTTGTCCGGCTATACATCTTTACTCTCAATTTTCCGTCCGCGGTAAGTTTATAGTCAACGGTCCAATCACCCGCAACATTAGAGGGATTCGACTGCGTCCCTGTCGGTTGGCTGCTTGTGTTATTGAACGTTCCGTCGCCGCTTACTCGTAATCGACCATTCATGAAAGTATAGGCAAAACGCAGCTGAAAGGTATTGAAGGTCTCCTGGTCCATCGAAGCGATATCAACATCGATCTCAAGGTTTTCATCCACCTGGCTCATCCAGTAGCTGAGCTGATTTGATAATAATTCGCTGAGGCTGCTTACAACGGAACCACTAGTGTCAAATGATTCGGGGGGAGAAAACCTTCGCAAAACGATAAGGCTGAACACCTGCCGCTTCAATTCCTGTTCATCCAGTTTGTTCTTGAACGCAGTGAAGGCAAAATCAAGATTTACTGGCGGCCCCTTCTCCACTACAATATTCTGTGGAAGATCCCTGGCAATAATGTCAAAGTTGATCGCTGGATTTAACATAGGCCCATCAAGGGCCAGAAGCACCTGCACAGGATATTTTCTTCGAACTTGTGGTGTATTCTCAGCTTCAGGGTTCGTGCTTTGTACTAAAGGAAGCAACGACGCAAGCTGGTTATACGAGGCGTCGATATCCAGCACACCCTGGTAAGGGTCGCCAAGCCACGTAATGCGGCTGCCTTTCTTGATCTCGAACTCTTTATTTATTATATCGTATAGGGTAAAGTTGTACCATCCTTCGGTAAACTCGATGGCACCGAACATGTTGAATTCACCCTTTGTGTCTATTTGCATCCTCAGGTCGCCGTTGCCGCGTCCCCTGATAATATCGCCAGCTTTCAAGTCAAAGATGATTTCGCAATATGCGTCTGGCGTTACATCCAGGTTCAAATCAAAAGTCAGGCCGGTAAGATTTATTTTCTTGCTAATAGCTTTCGTAATTGTTGTGGTATGGGTAGTGTCTGTAAAGTTGACAAAGTCAATAAATTCCTTTTTGTCTGTAGATGAGCTACCACTTATAGGGATATAAACCCGCGTGTTCTTTTCTGTCCTTGCCGACGATGTGATGTTAAGGTTTGCAATCGGACCTTTGATCGACATCGTACCCGATGCGTAGGCTTGGCCGTAAAAAAGGCTGTTATCCTTTACGCTCGTATTAAGAACCTGGAAATTCCTGAAATTACCCTCGAGATTGATAGCCATCGAGCGAAAGTCCGTATGTGTCAACGCGCCGTTTAGTTTCCCCTTGTTTTTGAAGGTGTCAGTCAACTCGATGTCTTTAAAATAAATCGAATTCGGTGTAAGTCCGATCTTCCCGGTTATTCGATACATTGTTTTGAGGTAATTAATCATGATCTGCGCATCGCTCATGGTTCCTTCTCCTCGAATTTGGGGAGACGCCAATTGTCCTGTGATGTCAAACTCCCCGGATATGGTTCCTCCAATGTTACTGAAGATGTCGTCGATAAAAGGTTCAATGATTTTTAAGTTTGTCTTCTCAAGATTTGCTACAACATTCAATGGTGATTTTTTGTCCGAAGGGTCGTATTCACCTGTAAGGTTAACGATGCGATCCTGCATCCGGTCAATGAAAATATTTATGCCAAACTTATTGTTCAGCGTATCCCAGTGGTTTTTGCCACTCACATCACCGATCAGGAACTCATCAATAGTAAGTGCACTGATAGTAATGTCGTTCTGAAGCGTTGGGTCTTTATAGTAATTGCTCAGCTTTAGGTTTGCGTCTAGTATGCCCGTAAATTTTTTTCCCGTAATGACATTCAGCAGCGAAAGATCGAGGTGACTTATGTCCATTGTCAGGATCTTTGCGGGATCGTCTGACAGCTGACCGCCCAGCCCTACAGATTGTTCCTTGTTCACAAGTGCCAGATTGTGAAATCTCCATTCCCTGTTGCGTATCGACATAAAATTGTCGCTTGCAAAACTCCATTCGCGTTCAAGTAGCTTTAATGCTGACGGTGCCATGGTAATGGTGGTGCTGTCTTTGGAGAAGTCAACTCCACCCTTCAGCCTGATGTTATTTGTCTGTCCCACGTGATCTGCATCCAGGCCAAAATTGATGTGACTTTTGTTCCAAATTGCCTCCGCCAATAGGTTGCTTGTATTTAGGTTCCGTCCGATCGACTGACTCTCCGAGCTTATTGAAGCCATTGCCAGCACGCTGGTACTGTCCGCTATTTTGGAGGCTGTAAGGTCTACATCGGTGTTTAAAAACAAATTGTTATTGTACCTAAGGGAGTCAAAGTGTGTAAACGCCTGAAATATTGTTGTATAGCCGCTGGTGAAATTACCTTCAATGACCGTATTCCTAGAAAGGCTAAGGTCGACACCAAGTAAAGTAGTGATCGGCTTGATATCTTTTAGTTTGATGTTGATGTTCGCCTGGTAGGGCTGAGGGCGATACGTCTTGTTTTTGTAATAGTTTGTTGTAGCTACTTCGTTGTTCTTGATGTTAAGGGATATCTCCTGGGATAACGTGCGAATGTTCTTGTACAGATCTGTTAGCAAATAGACACCGGAAATTTCGGCGTCAGCTAATGGAGTTTCAAGAACGACTGTACGTTCCTTGCCGTGTCGTTCAGCATACAGGTGAATAGAGTCCAGGTGGAGCGACTCCTTTATATAGGTAATCTGGAAGTTTTGGAAATCTGCAGTACCTTCCAATGAATCGAGGCTAAGTCCTCTTATGTTGGCGACAAAATCTGCATGAAGGAAAAGGCTATCCTTCGTTAGATTGAGCCGGTGAAAATTCGCCGTGTCAAGCTGTGCTTCGATATTGATTAGGTTCTTACCATCACGCAAGTCGATGGAACCCCGCGCCTTGACCTGGAGGTTTGGATCATCGATGTCGATCATTCCGTTAAATTGTTCCGACGTTAAGCGCGCATTGGTAACGATATTCCTGTAGTTGTAACCTTTAATGCCGACTGAATAAACACGGCCGTCCAATCTGAAGTCGGCAGTGTGCTGCGTGAGGCCGGAGCCAATCACTTGCCCGTCCATGTTAACTGTTTGAAATGTAACCGAATCGTTAAGGTATCGTCCGAGATCAAAATTGCTGAGTGACAGGTGGCCGCTGTACATCGAACGATCAAAATCCTTTTCGTTTACTTTAAAGTTTATGTCCGATGTGATTTCACCGAGAGCACCTGAAAATTTTCCATTCGCCACAAAGTCGTTGGGATAGCCGAGGAACTGTCCATCTAATTCCATTCTTCCCATCGGCAAGAGTCTTTTCAATGTATTGTCGTTGAAAACGAAAGCAAGGTCATTCGGATCCACCTGTGATTTTCGCAGGTCAACAATCATAAACGTTTCATTGATGTTAGGAAGACCATCCATATCTATGGAGCCTGTCAGGTGAGTTTTACCCACATCAATTTTCATTTTTGCGAATTTAAACTTGTTAACGCGGCCGTTGAACACTCCCTGTAGTTGTATCGGCTGCTCTACACGCTCGACACCAGGGGCAAAGAATTCAAGATCCTTTGGATAAATAGTTGTGTTGGCGAGGTTTGCGTGTATGCGAACATTATCTACGAACTCATTCAAGGCTCTAAGTCCCTGATAGCTGAAGAGGACCGTATCAGTGATGACACTTTCACCTGCGTGAAGATCCAGGCCAACGAACTCCATAGACGTTTGACAGAGGCGGAAGAAGGTTGACAACTGGTTCACCCTGAATTTTGTTTTTAGATCCTGCGCAATGAGTGTGCGTAAGTTGAATTCAGTAGTGTCGCCGAGCATGACGAAGCTGTTCAATTGACCTTCGTCGACACTGAGAGAAAAATGATTATAGTCAAATCCTTTCGGAACAGTGTCGCGATCCTGGTTGATATAAGTGAACTGGCTTTGGTTTATGAATGCTTCGCCGATGTTGATCTTGGGAGGGTTGCCGCCACCACCTCCGTTTCCGCCATAATGAGCGTTGATATTTGCAATGAATACATTGATGTTAAGGTCACGGGTGGTATCAGTATCACCGACCTTGGTCAACAAAACGTGAGCGCTGTCAAGGTAGACTCCATCAATATTAATGTTCTTTTTTTCGAACAGCTGTGAAAGTTTGAAGTTTATGAGAATAGTTTGTGCCGAAATCATCTTATTTCCGTCCGGGTCAAGGACAGCGACATTCTTAAGCTCAAGCCGGTCGAACCATAACATTTGAAATCCTTCAATAGTGGTTTCAAAGCCTGTAACCGTCGTAAAATTTTTCAGGAACTTGCTTATAAAGTAACTTTGAACGGGAGGAATCTGAAGTATGAGAAAAGCTGAAATAAGTAAAAAAAGAATGGCCGTGACGGTATACGCCAATATTTTAGCTATCCTATTTTTAATAACTTGCAAGTTCATTTGCTAACAGATGCGTTCCGTCATACTTGCCATTGAATCCTCATGCGATGAGACATCAGCTTCCGTAATTGTAAACGGCAAGGTACTTAATAATATTATCGCTACACAGAGCGTTCACCAAAAATACGGTGGCGTGGTCCCTGAACTGGCTTCACGTGCGCATCAACAGAATATTGTTGTTGTCGTCGATGAAGCGCTTCAAAGTGCCGGCATTTTGAAAACGGATTTAAGTGCTATTGCGTTCACTCGCGGCCCAGGTCTGATGGGCTCCCTGTTGGTGGGAGTATCGTTTGCAAAGGGACTATCGCTGGGTCTAAAAATTCCACTCATTGAAGTAAATCATATGCAGGCACATGTGATCGCTCATTTTATAGCAGATCCCAAGCCCAACTTTCCGTTTCTTTGCCTCACCGTTAGTGGTGGGCATACGCAGATAGTTTTGGTCCGCGATCATCTCGACATGGAAGTAATTGGACAAACGCAGGATGATGCCGTCGGTGAAGCATTTGACAAGGCTGCCAAAGTAATGGGCCTTCCTTACCCCGGTGGTCCATTAATAGACAAGTACGCGAAGGACGGAAACGCCGATGCGTTCAGATTTCCTGAGACCGTCATGCCGGGACTGGACTTTTCATTCAGCGGCATCAAAACGGCATTTCTTTATTTTCTGAGAGATGAGAAACGAAAGAATCCATCCTTTGTTGAGGATAATCTGAACGATATATGCGCCAGTGTTCAACAACATTTGGTAAATATGCTGATTACGAGATTGGTGCAGGCCAGCGAAAAGACTGGAATAAAAGATATCGCAATTGCCGGTGGAGTGTCGGCAAATTCAGGACTCCGCAAGTCATTAAAGGAAACAGGAAACAAACGAGCTTGGAATGTATTCATTCCGGCTTTTGAATATTGCACAGACAACGCGGCAATGATTGCTATGGCGGCGTATTACAAGTTTATAAGGGGTGAATTCTGCGGGCTGGACGTTGTGCCGCTCGCACGTATGCCCTTTTAACAAACTACGCAAATAGATTTGAAGAATATCTTTAAAATTGGCGATCGAAAGGAATATCGGAGGGTTATCGGCCCTGACGACGTTGCGGCTTTTCATGGTAAGGTTGTTCACCCGGTCTGCGCTACATTTGCGCTGGCGCGGGATATTGAATGGACATCCAGGCTGTTCGTTCTTCAGATGTGTGAGGATGATGAAGAAGGAGTTGGTACAATGCTGACGGTCCACCATAAGAGTCCTGCATTTGTAGGCCAGGAAGTTTCCATAAGTGCAAAAGTTGAGCAGATCAATGGAAACGAATTGATATGTTCATATGAAGCTTCCATTAACGACCGTGTGATTGCGACAGGGCAAACGGGACAGAAAATATTCAAGAAGGAAAAAATTGATAGACTATTTCAAGATCAAAAATAGAATATCAGGTTAGAGCAATGAAGTATGAAACAACAACGTTTTTCAAATGCGATAAATATCAGGAACCGGCAAGCGGGTTTTGAATATGAACTGTTGGATAAATATACGGCCGGGCTGGTGCTGATGGGCACGGAAATCAAATCGATCAGGGAAGGAAAAGTCAATCTGCAGGATGGTTATTGTTATATAAACAATGGTGAATTTTTTGTGAAAGGAATTAATATTACACCATATGCGGAAGGTACCCATTACAATCATGAGGCGACGCGGGAAAGGAAACTGCTTTTAAAAAAGTCGGAGATTAAAAAGCTGGAAAGCAAGGTGGCGGAAAAAGGCTACACGCTGGTTCCGACGCGACTATTTATCAATGAGCGCGGTATTGCAAAGCTCGAGTTTGCCGTGGCGCGAGGAAAGAAGCTCCACGATAAACGTGATAGTATTAAAGAACGAGATGCGAAACGTGAGCTGGATAGGTTGAAGATAAGGTAAGGATCGAAAAACAACTTTTAACCATAGATGGAAATATTGGATTATGGTGTTTGCCGGCTGAGCATTGTTCCTGTACGCGCAGAAGCCAGTGATAAGTCGGAGCTTACAACTCAACTTCTTTTTGGGGATCACTACGAGGTCATTGAAGCAACGAAGGACAAGAAGTGGTTAAAGATCCGGATTAATTTTGATCAGTTCGACGGTTGGTTGGATGCGAAACAACACCATCCTGTTTCACACGAGTATTTTGAATACTTGAATCGCGCAGAATTCAAGATCACGACGGATGTCACCGCCAGCCTTCTTTATAATAAGAGCCCGCAAATAATTCTTATGGGGAGTATGATCCCGATTTCCAGCTCAGAGTTGTTCAAAATGGAAGAACAGTTTGCTTTTAATGGTGAAGCAAAAAATCTGGGACAAAAAAGGGAGTATGAATACTTGAGAAATGTGGCAATCAAATACCTGAATGCTCCTTATTTATGGGGTGGAAAGAGTCCGTTTGGGATAGACTGTTCAGGGTTTGTTCAAATGGTTTTTAAGATCTGCGGATACCGTTTGTTCCGCGACAGCTGGCAACAATCAAATCAGGGTAAATCATTCAGAGATATCGAGCAGGGTAGACCTGGCGACCTTGTTTTCTTTAAGAATCCGGAAGGTAAAGTTAACCATGTCGGAATCATGGTTGAGGGCGATCGAATCATTCATGCTTCTGGCAAGGTCAGGTTCGATCACTTAAATGAAGAAGGAATTCTTAATCTGGAAACAAAAATTTATTCCCATCAATTTTCACACATCCGGCGGATTCTTTCCGAATAGCTGCATTTTTGGACGCCGAAACTTCTCGAATCGCGCTTTGTTCATAGCAGGATTGGTTTTATCTTACCATTGTAAAACCGGGCATCCTTCCTGAGTTCCACATAAATAAGGATAAGAGAAGGTATCACCCGCAATGTTTTTATTTAAGAAATGAATAGCAGGGTATTGGTGCTTAATCAGGATAACAGCCCACTGATGGTATGTTCAGTGGAGCGCGCCTTTATTCTTGTATTCTTAAATAAAAGTGAGTTGGTCAGACCTGCTAACGGTCACCGATTGCATACCGTCTCGAAAAATTTTCCGATGCCATCAGTCATCCGCTTGAATCGATATGTTAACGCCCCTTACAAGGGCGTTAATCTTACGCGGCAGAATATATTTAAACGCGACAGCTTCGAATGTCAGTATTGCGGTACTCGTCGCGATCTCACCATCGATCACGTCGTTCCCCGTGCAAAGGGCGGACTTGATTCATGGCTTAACCTCGCCACCGCCTGCAAGCGATGTAATGCTAAAAAAGGTGATTACACTCCTGAAGAAGCTAACATGCCGCTCCGCAAGAAACCTTATAAACCTTCATACGCGATCTTCTTGAA
>DATHIE010000365.1:0-17152 GCA_035316905.1 Chryseolinea sp.
TCTGGCTATCGGCGTGGCTGCCAGCCTGATCATAATTCTCTTTGTAATCGATGAGTTAAGCTATGACACATATAACGATAAGGCTGATCGTATTTATCGCGTGGAAGCGGATGTGAAACTTGGAGGAAATCATTTCCAGATGACTTACCGTAGCGCGCCGGAAGCCTCTACTTTAATACAAGATTTTCCGGAAGTTGAATCGGCCGTGCGTTTCCGGAGTGTGGGCTCGTACCTCGTAAGGGCAGCCGATGCCAAAGACAACCTTAAGGAAAAGTATGTTGTGTGGGCCGACAGTACATTCTTCAATATCTTTTCAGTGAATGTCATTGAAGGAGATCCACGAACCTCATTAAACCAACCTGCAAGCATCGCCATCAGCAAGACTATAGCTGAAAAATACTTTCCGGGAAAAAGTGCGCTGGGTCAGTCTTTGATACTTGACAATAACTACAACGCAAAGATTACTGCTGTTTACGAAGACATTCCCGCCGCTTCGCATTTTCACTTTGATATAATTTTTTCCATGCTGGGCAGTTGGCCAATTGCAAAAGAGGCGAGTTCCACGTCATTCATGAGCGAGAATTTTAACACATATATATTATTAAGAAAGGGTGCGGATCCCAAAGCGTTAGAACAAAAGTTTCCTGCCTACCTGGATAAATACATGGGCCCGGAAATAACGCAGTTGTTTGGTGAAAATTTTACCATGGAAAAATTCCGCGCTTCCGGTAATAAATATGACATGTCATTGAGGTCCTTAAGGGACATTCACCTTAATTCCAATATCAAGGGCGAATTTGAGCCTAACGGTAATATCACATACGTTTATCTTTTCGCGATGGTAGCCTTGTTTATCCTTACAATCGCGTGTATAAATTTCATGAATCTCAGCACTGCCCGATCAAGCAACCGCGCTAAAGAGGTCGGAGTGAGAAAAGTGATGGGATCGATCCGCGCACACCTTGTCCGTCAATTCCTTACAGAATCCATTCTTATCACGTTCGTTTCATTCGTGTTTTCCTTAGGACTGGCTTATCTTTCACTGCCTGCCTTCAACACACTTTCATCCAAGCAACTGATACTACCAATAAACGATCCCTCATTTTATTTGCTATTCTTCGGTGGCTCTATTGTCATTGGATTAATTGCCGGTTTGTACCCTTCGTTCTTCCTTTCAGCTTTCAAGCCGGTTAACGTTCTGAAAGGCAACGTGTCGCTGGGAATGAAAAGTGGGTTCATCCGGAGCACCCTTGTGGTGTTCCAGTTTGTGGTGTCCGTTTTCCTTATAATCGGCACCATCAGCATTTACAGGCAGCTTCACTTCATACAAACAAAAAAACTTGGTTTTGAAAAGGACCAGGTGATCATCGTGCACGACGCGTATGCGTTGAGACCGAACAACGTTATTCCATTCAAGAATGAGGTGTCGAAATTAAGTTCTATCGAAAGTGGAACAGTTACAGGCTTTGTGCCTGTGGAAAGTGATTGGTCGTGGAGGAGTAACAGTTCGTGCTGGCGCGATGGACAACAAGCGACCACAGAGAACATGGTGGCCTTCCAGCAATGGCGCGTAGATCACGATTATATTAAAACCCTTCGCCTTATTGTTAACAAAGGCAGGGAATTTTCAACTGAATTCCCATCAGATAGCTCTGCCGTTATACTCAACCAGACCGCCGTCGATCGACTGGGTCTTGGCAAGGACCCTATTGGTGAACGTATCGAAACTTTCGGTGAAGACGGCACGCTCAGCCCTGAGAACAGGTTGACCTGGACTATAATTGGAGTTGTGGATGATTTTCACTTTTCATCGATGAGAGAAGGCATATCGGCGCTTGGATTATTTCTCGGCCCCAGCGATGGCAGCGTATGTTTCCGTTTCAAACCGGAGAACACAACCGACGTAATCCAGTCTATCGAACAAGTATGGAAACAAATGGCTCCAAGTCAGCCTTTCCAGTATTCGTTTCTCGATGAGGATTTTGAAAGTATGTACCAATCAGAAGAAAAGCTTGGAAATATTTTTGGCATCTTTTCATGTCTCGCAATTATAATCGCCTGTCTTGGATTGTTCGCCCTCACGGCCTTCACCGCCGAGCAGCGCACAAAAGAGATTGGCATTCGCAAGGTTCTTGGAGCTTCCGTGCGCAGTGTTGTGCTCATGTTGTCGAAAGATTTCAGCCGCCTGGTGCTCATCGCTTTTGTGATTTCATCGCCGCTTGCGTGGTTCGCTGTGAACTGGTGGCTGGAAGGATATATGTACAAGGTGGACCTAAACGTATTTGTCTTCCTGTTGGCAGGAGTTCTCGCATTCTTCATTGCAATTACGACGATGGGATACCATGCGTTTAGAGCTGCGAGTATTGATCCTGTCAAGTCGTTGAAGAATGAATAGTGAAGAATGAAGAATGAAGAATGAGGAATGAAGAGGGACCAGACCGCGCGCCTCTCTATTACGTTTGTCGTGCAGAGCGCTTTCTCTTTCATGGCTGTCATCCAGAGCGCATTCTCATTGTATTAAAGCTTGCTCACAAGGAATGGAGGCACGCGTTTCTTTTCAAAGTGCCGCCTCTCCCGCGAAGGACCTGTCTAACGTAGTAACGGTTTACTTTGTAAGAATTATTGCACAAGGTTCTGACGGATCCCTCGCGTCCGAATTCACCGGGGTGTTAATTTGCTTTGTAAAACCCATTCCGCTAGCGCAGTTGTATGATAAGGACGCAACCGCTCTGGAAGACAGTATTAAAGGAGGATGAAACCAACTTACTTTGATTTATCAATATCTGTGCTCAGCACTCTATCAAAAAGATTTTTCGTAATCCTTTCAATCCTCGAATCCCCTTTGGAGAAATCCAACACACGGTACCCATCGCTGCCAAGATTATATACAGGATTCTTGAATCCCGGCGGCGCGGCTAGTGGCATACTCCACCAGCATGTTCCCGCGTTAAAAACAAAGTTACCTTTAGGCGCAGTGTAGATGGTTGATGTGTGGTCTGGTGGATCGCTGTTGGTGAATTTGTTGACTGGCGGTTTGTTTTGAGCCAGGATAACGAGGTCCTTGTGGTTTCCGGTAGGCAGGCCGTGATATTCCCATCCGATCAGGTCAGGTATAGAATCGTTAAGCTTCATTCCCGTTCCTTCATACACCCAATGATCCGGTTGTTTGCAGACCAAGGCGCAGTAGCCAACACCATATGAAGAGCATCCCATAAGATCCTGTTCATTGTCAAATTCGCGTTGAGGCAGCCTCCCGGTAACTCTATTGGGTGTTCCACTCGTGGAAGGTTCGAGATAGACGGTTCCATCCACGGAATTGCCGGAAAAGAACATAAGATTCACTCCCTGGTCGCGCGCGGATGTAACATTGCTGAACATTTCAGGCGTCCAATATTCATCATGACCTACTGATAAAAATGCTTTTGACCTTAAAAGGAGCGAAGGGTTGGCATGAGTATCTGTGTTTGAAATATAAGAAACGTCGTATCCTTGCTTTTCCATCCAGAAGGCCAGGGGAAATTCCCAAAGCAAAAATTCTCCCGCGCCGTTGCTTAACGGGTTAAAATCAGAAGGAAGGTTATTTACATAGAGACTGTATGGACGATCAAAGCTGATCCGCGCTCCGTTTGTATTCACCCATGGCTTCTGACCTTCGTCATACATGCTATGCCATCGAGGCCAGCGATTATACGCCTGCCACGTCATGTCTGAACATTGGAAGGCGAAGTCAACAGGTCGATCATCTTTTACAATGAATATGATATAGGCCTGACTTGAATCCTCCAACGTAGTTAGCTTCCCTAGATAAACACCACTAAGCCAGTCATGGGGGATCTCAAGTGATACTGCCGTATCCCACTTACACTCTAAGAAATTTGTTTTTGCATCGGCTACAGGAGTCGCCTGCTTTTTTCCCTTGAGATGTTGGAAGGACCGCATGAGCCGGCCACCCTTTCCGCCATAGTAGCCCATGCGGTAAATATTGAGATCGTACGCCATACCGGGATTTGTACTAACAAAAATGTTGAGTGTGTCGCCAGCCTTAATGCTGGCATGGGAGCAAAATCCTTCGATATTTTCGCGACGGCAGTTCTGGTGATCCGGGTACTCGCACTTTTTGTAAAGAACATTAATTAGCCAGTCGGAGGTACCTTCAAGCTCATTTTCCTGGACGATCGCATTTTTAACTTCCTGGCTGTCGGTCGTCTTGGGAGAACTACACCCTTGCATAATCAAGATCCAACAAATAAGTACGATCGAATTTCTGAGTTCATTCATTGTTGCGTCTTTAAGTGATGAATAAAAAATATCACGCAATCTTCGGAAACTTCCATGGCTGGCGATATACAGGTTCGATCAGCGCATTGGCTTTCGCATCATTGGTAAAATTATTCTTAGTTGCATCCCAATACAACTTGTTTCCGGTGCGGTAGGCAACGTTCCCCATATGTGCCAGCGTGGCCGAAGCCTTTCCTATCTCTACATCACAAATCGGCTTTTCCCTGCTTTTGATACTACTGATGAAATTGTTGACATGCTTCTCATGATCTTTTTTGTCAGCGAGCTGGAGAGGAACGGCTTCGATCTTCGGTGTCCCGCTTTCAACTTCCGGGATAACCTCCCAACCTTCACGATTGATAACCAGCGTACCACTGTTCCCGATGAAGGCAACACCATAATGGCGTCCGTAAAATCCTTTGCTAAGGCCGCCCACATGTTCCCATTCCATCAGAAGGTCGGGATACTCATATATCACTGTTTGTGTGTCGGCGGTTTCTATTGCATTGTCTTTGTACGCATAAATTCCGCCTGCTGATAAAATGGATGTTGGCATCTTACCGTCAACAGCCCATAATGCAATGTCAAGAAGGTGCACGCCCCAATCTGTAAGCAAACCTCCACCATAATCCCACGCAAAACGCCAGTTGCCATGGAATCTCCCTGTGTTAAATGTCCTTGTTGGCGCAGGGCCCAACCACATATCAAAGTCGACACCAGCAGGAACGGATGAATCGGGTACTTTCGGACTTGTTCTCCCATAGTCGAAAAATCCCCAGGCCTTTATCTTTCTTAGTTTACCTAACTTTTGAGATTTTACGAAGGCGATACCGTCTTGCCAATGTTGACCGCTTCGCTGCTGTTGCCCGACCTGAACTATTCGATTATACTTTCGTGCTGCCTTCATCATCACCTGACACTCAGCTATAGAGTTAGCCAACGGCTTCTCAACGTATACATCTTTTCCAGCTTCACATGCATGAACCGTGGGCAGGCAATGCCAATGATCAGGTGTACCGATGATAACAGCATCGATGGATTTGTCGTCGATTATCCTTCTATAATCCTTAAATAGTTTAGGTGCCTTGCCTGTCAGCTCCTTTATTTCTGCTGCTTTTTCATTTAATACATTTTCGTCAACGTCACACATGGCAATACATTCCACTCCTGGTACCTTAAGGTGATCCTTCAAGTTGTAAAGCCCCATGCCCCTGCACCCGATAAGGGCAATTCGTACCGTGTCACTTGGCGGTGTGGCAGCAACCAACTCACGGGAAATTAACGGGGTAAGCGCTGCGCCAGCCATTAGCGAACCTGTGTGTTTAATAAAGTCTCTCCTGGAAGAATTCATAGTCGAAGGATTGGGATTATTTAAAGTTAATGATAAACTCTATTTTGTCTAATTCCGTCCCTTCAACACGTCATCCTGAGCTGTGGTTGCGATAAAGAAAAAGTTATGAAGTATTTTCCTTAGTAATCCGATTTAAAAGCCTCCGCTTGGCGAAGGATCTCATTCAGGTTAGCTGTGCTACCGATGAATCTGCATCGGCCTCTACCGAGTCAGATCCTTCGCGGGATGGTCAGCACGTTGCAAAGAAATGCGTGCCTCCATTTCTCGTGAGCAAGTTTTAATGTGATGAGAATGCGCTCTGGACGACAGTGCTAAAGGGAGAGCGAACCCACCGATGGAAGATGAATGAACCTCTGGATGATATCCTTCTGGATGATATCCTTCAAAGAAGGCGTTAGCTCGTGAGAGAGCTCGCTGTTATTTGAATGGCGAACGGAAGTACACTTCAAAGGAGAATACAATTCCCGATGTTCTTACCCCTGTGCATTCGCCAGGTAAGCGAGTGTTGATGTTGGTTCGATAACCACCGAATACTTCAGCCCCAAAAAATTTCGTGATTTGTTTGTTGTAAGTGACGCCCATATCCAGCTCTGTTCTTCTAAATGCGTAATCGGCGTTGGTCCCGTTGATCCAATAAGCTCTCGACATGATTTCAGACTTAATGTAAAGAATATCAGTCGGCGACAAATTATGTCGCCATGCAATTTTATGCGGCAGGCTGATTTCGATACCCGTTTTTTGTGAAAAATTGTAATTCAACATAAAGACCGGTAAAACGGTCACGCGGCCAAAGCTTCGATTAGCCATAAATCCAAAACCAATCTCCTTGTTAAGCGATTTCTTACGAAGGAATACACTGGAAAAAGTAAAGTTAATAGGAACGTTCTCGTGATGATTGTAGAGGTTACCGCTTTGATTGAGATTGAAGTTCACACAAAGAAAAGCGGCACTGTCAACCTTCACGTATGAGCGAATATCCATTCCAAAAGACCGAAGGTTCCAATTGTTCAAAGCTTCAAGTGGATTCTCTCCAGTGTCCCTGAACTCAAGCTGCTCAGTCCGGTATTGAGGACCCAGCATGACCGCAAAGTTATCTTTATAGATAACCGGTATCCAGGCTTTGAAGAAAACGTCTTCTTGTTTATATCTTTTAGATGGGTTGCCGAAGGATTGGTAAATCCTCCCGGGAGCTTGTGTGTTTTTCACAGTGATCCATTTGGAAGGAGCCATGCCAGGAAGACCCGGCTTCACCTTTTGACAAAACGCAATGTTGCCGCATGATAAGAACACCAAGAGCAATGCTCCGGTTAATACTAATTGCCTTCTGAGGTATACAACCATTTTTAGCGGACAAGTCTAAGGTAACGATGCCTGAAAAAAAGAATAGACTTATTTAGTAAAGTGTTCTAATAGAGTAGGATTTATAAACATTGCAAGATAATATACGTAAGCCGTCTTCCCTATAAGTCCGTGACTATAAATTGTTTGAGTTATAACTCATTGTCCAAATTAAGGACGGACAACCCAATTTGGTGAGGTTTCAGATGGTCCAATATACATACGAGTTGCGAAGCATTAATCGATTGGATATATTCTCAAATATTTTGCCTTTGGGCGAAAATGGGAAAAGGAGCCTCCGCACTTATGAAAAGAATCCGGTTCATTCTATTCTTCACCGTCATCTTCGTCCTGGCCTTTGCCTGTGCGACTTACAAAAAGCAATACTCCAGGAGCAGCCGTCATTGGGAAGGTGAGGCCCCGATGCCTTCAAACGGACTTAGCCACACCATGTACCTGGTAGGCGACGCCGGAAACTCAGGGCCAGGCGGAAGCACTGCCGTCCTGAACTACCTGAAATCCAAACTACCTTCAGAATCCAAGAGCAGTTCCGTCCTGTTTCTGGGTGATAACATATACGAAGCTGGAATGCCTCCTTCGGAGGATGTTTCGAAGCGCGAGATCGCCGAACATCGGATCACTGAGCAACTGGAGATACTGGATGACTATAAAGGAAGGCCCATTTTTTTACCGGGCAATCACGATTGGCGTGGATGGGGCCAAAAGGGACTGAAGCGACAGGAAAACTTTATTGAGTCGTACCTGAACAAAAAGCGTGGTGTTGAAGACAAAGACGACTGGGAAAACTATTTTCTTCCTGATGACGGATGCTCGGGTCCAGAAGTAGTTGAGCTAAACGATGAGGTGGTGGTGCTTGTGGTGGACTCCCAATGGTGGCTGGGAGATTCTGACGAAGAACCCAAACTAAACGAGGGATGTGAAGCGAGGAACAGGGCGAGTTTCAGATTCATTTTTGAAAATGTTGTGAGGAAGTACAAGAATCAGAACGTCGTCATTGCCATGCACCATCCGCTTTACACCTATGGACCACACGGTGGAAGGTTTACGGTTAAGCAGCACCTCTTTCCTTTGACAGATATCGATTCAAGCCTTTGGTTACCCCTTCCGGGAATTGGAACGGCAGCAGCTTTTTTTCGTGGAAGTATTGGTTCCAGGCAGGACGTTGCACACCAGGAGTATAAGGCTTTTAGAAGCGCTGTGCTCGCTGGTGCAAAAAAGAACGGCAGCTTCATTTTCGCAAGTGGTCATGAACATGCTCTGGAGTACATCGAGAACGAGGGGCAACGTTTTATAGTGAGTGGAAGTGGTTCGAAGAATAGTCCGGTGCTGCTGGGAAAGGGAGGTGTTTTCGGGTCTGGGGCCGCGGGCTACAGCACTATAAGTTTTTTTAAGGGAGGTGAAGCATGGGCGCAATTCTGGGAAGTAAACAAGGAAGGCACCAAGGCAACGCTGGCGTTTCAAAGAAAAATAAAAGACAAACTTCCTTTAGCAACAGAAACGGTAGCGACAGAATTTCCGGAATATGATCTGCATAAGGATACCGTTGTACGACGCGTGACAAAATCGAACGTGGAACCTGTCGGTAAAGCGCATAAGGTTTTATTTGGAGCCCATCACCGGGACATTTACCTGGAAAAGTATTCATTTCCCACACTTGACCTTTCAACTTTTAATGGAGGTGTAACTCCGATCAAGCAGGGTGGAGGCAATCAAACGAACTCCTTGCGCGTTCGCGACGCCAAAGGCAGGGATTATTCTTTGAGGGGAATGACTAAAGATGCGTCGAGGTTTCTTCCTTATCCATTTAATAAGATGGTGGCGGCAAAATTTCTTGTTGAAGACAATTTTCTGGCCACTCTGCCATTTGCACCTCTTACTGTGCCTCACCTTGCTGACGCTATCAACGTATACCATACAAATCCAAAGATCTACTACATCCCGCCCCAACCAGGCCTCGGCATTTACAACAGGATATTCGGAGGCAGTGTGCACCTCGTTGAGGAAAGACCAGCAGGTAAAAAATGGAAGGATGCGCCTTTCTTTGGATCACCGGATGAAATCGTAAGTACCCCGGATGTAACAGAGGCTATATTAAAAGACAATAAAAATAAAGTCGATGAGGAATGGGCTGTTCGAACCCGGATGCTTGACTTTATTATTGGCGATTGGGACCGTCACGATGATCAATGGACCTGGGCGATCATCAAACAGGAAGATGATGTCAAACTGTACCGGCCTATTCCCCGCGACCGTGATCAGGCATTTTCTAAGTACGATGGCCTGACCTCAACGTTGGCGAGACAAACAGTTCCATTTCTTCGTCAGCTGCAGGTGTATGGTCCTGAAGTTTACAGTATGAAGTGGACTACCTGGAGTGCGCGACTTTTTGATCGAACGTTCCTTAATGAGTTAAGTTGGGCCCAATGGGAAGCTCAGGTAAAATTTATCCAGGAACATTTGACAGATGAGGTGATTGAAAATGCTTTTGTCGACTGGCCGCAGTCAGCACGCGAAAGGGCAGCCGCGGAATTAATTGCAAGCATCAAAGCGCGGCGCAATGATCTCATGAACATGGCGCGGGCTCACTATGAATTTGTCGGAAAATCTGTCGAGGTCATCGGCACCGAGGAGCAGGAGCGTTTCGAAGTTGAACGACTTGATGACGAACATACGAAGGTCACCGTTTACGAGATATCAAAGAAAGGAAGAGTAAAACACCAGACGTATCAAAGGACTTTTGAAAATGACGTTACGAAATCACTCGAGCTCTATGGAAACGGCGATGGCGATGAGTTTGTAGTGAAAGGAAATGTCAGGAAAGGAATAACGGTAAGGCTAATCGGCGGGCTGGGCAATGATGAGTTCACCGATAGCTCATTTGTAAGAGGAATTAAGCACAAGACGATCATTCATGATGATCTAAGAAGAAACACTGTTGTCGCTGGAAGGGAAACGGCAGACAAGAGAAGCTCTATTTCCCGCTTTAATATTTATGACCGACGGGGTTATGATAGCGAGTATGATATGATGGTTCCACTTCCCGTCATCGGTTATAACCCCGATGATCTGTTCTTGCTGGGTGGAAGTGTGAATATCATACGCCACGGATTCAAAAAGATCCCCTATAGCTCTTTCCAGCGCGTAGGTGCAAGTTATGCATTTGGTACCAGGGCCTTCAGGCTTGCTTATGAAGCCGACTTCCTTAATGTCACGAGGAACTGGGATCTTTATCTCGACGCGCGCTATCATGGACCTTCATACTCATTCAATTTTGCGGGCCTTGGTAACAATTCAACGCGGCCTGAAGACGATCCTAACTTTTACAGGGTAAGACAAGGGATGATATACCTCTATCCCGCGTTAAAGAAGAGATTTGCCGGTATAGCAGGATACTTCACAGTTGGGCCGCAACTTCAAATTACAAACATCGAGAATACACCTGACCGTTACATTAGTGGAGCAGACGAGGCCGTATTTGAACAAAAGACCTTCGTGGGAGCACAAGTTGGATTCCATTATAACAATGTTGACAACTTCTTTCAGCCCCATTCAGGTATAAGGTTCAATTTAAATCTGCATTGGGCGGAGAATTTCAACATCGATGAGAGCTTTACGGGTATTCGCTCGCAGCTTTCGTTCTACAAACATTTAGATCCCAGGGAAAACATTGTCATAGCTTCTCAGATTGGTTACGGTCAGAATTTTGGCGATGGATATGAATTCTTCCAAATGCCAACTATCGGCGGATCTCTTGGATTAAGGGGTTATCGCACCGAGCGATTTTACGGAGATATTGCATTCTGGCAAAGCACCGACCTTCGTATAAGATTCAGCAGTAGTGCAAACCGGATACTGCCTTTTACTTTAGGTATGTTCGGAAGCTTTGATTACGGCCGCGTGTGGCTCAAGGGTGAGGACTCTGAAACATGGCACAACGCTGTGGGTGGAGGGATCTGGCTGGCGCCAGTAGATGCACTTGTCTTCTCAATTGGCGGTTACTTTCCAAAAGAAGAAATTGAGGAGTCTCCCCGGATTGTTTTTAAGGTTGGGTTCGGCTTCTGATCTATTTTGCAGGGCGATGTTTCCTGTATGACACAATCACAGGTATCGCGGTCACGACTATCAATGTAACAATGATGATCTCTACGTTGTCGATCAACGCCGGGAACATATTACCTAACCAATAGCCAGCCATCACCAGGGTGACAATCCACGAAATTGCGCCCAGCATGTTGTAAAAAAGAAATTTCTTTACTTCGATCTTAACAATTCCGGCGAGGATTGGAACGAACGTGCGCACAATCGGCAGGAATCTTCCCACGATGAATGCCATCATCCCGTAACGCTTGTAAAAGCTTCTTGCCATTTCGATGTACCTGGGCTTGTAAAAGAGATTATCCTCCTTGGGCTTGAAGTATTTTTTTGCCCATGCTCCAAAATAATAACCTACACATGTTCCGGAAAACGCTGCAATGACGAGTAATATGATCACCACCCACACCGGTTGATCGATGTACTTCGAATTACTTAATAGGCCAGCCATAAAAAGCAACGAATCACCCGGAAGAAAAAAGCCAAAGAAAAGGCCAGTCTCTGCAAAAATTATAAATAGGAGCAGTGCGAGTCCCCCGTACTGAATTATGTTTTGTGGATTAAAGAAGTCAAGAATTGATATGTCCATGATGTAAGTGCGCCCCTTTGAAAAATAAGATACTATGGCCGATGCCACAAGGTGTTTGTGTTAGCAGTCGCTATTCAGGGCGCGTTTATTGTAATGGTCCGATTAAATGCAAAACTGGGTCGGACTATAGTGTATAACGTTTTTGGTCTGAATGACTTTGGACCTAAAAGATTTACAATCGATGAAATCTTTAGGGCTGCCGGTACGCAGAATACACTTACCTGATGAAAGAACAGGCGGCTTGGTAATGCCTGATGAAATTCTATCTCCTCCAAGCCTCCATATTTGTAGGCCATAGATTTATGACAGGTCGAATTGGATCCGCAAAAGATGATGCCGCCAAAAACGATCGTCACTATAACCATTGCGGCCTTTTGGTACAGCGCTGCCTTGTTTCTGGTTCTTGGCGAAATCATATTGCCGGCAAAGCTAATTTAAAATTACGATCCTTGGATGCAGGATATGGAAATACCCTGAACAAGTCAACCCCATTCCCGGTTTTACCATGAGAACGGGTGGCTAAAAGTGAATCAAATTCCGTCGAATGAAGTTTTTTACATGAGTGGATATGGAATAGGCTGCCTGCGGGCATGTTTCGGCCCGGGAAGCCCAAAAAAAACCTAAATTGCGCTCTGAATTTTCAATTCGTCAATACATGATAAGGTTTACAATATTCTTCTTACTTGCCAGTATCACACACGCATTGGGCCAAAACGGTGGCTCACTTTCGGGAAAGATTACGGACGCTCAGTCACAACCTGTGGCGAGTGTTACGGTGCGGTTAATCAATTCATCTTACGGAGCAGCCACTGACGAGAGCGGAAGTTATACCATCTCCGAAATACCGTCTGGGAATTATACCCTTCAGGTTACCGCATTGGGCTACGCAAGCCAACGGCGCGACATAACAATCGGGTCGGAGGCCATTACTCTTGATATCCAGATCGAGGAATCCAGCACGCAGTTGGATGCAGTGATCGTGACTGCACAAAAACAGGAAGAGGATGTACAAAAGGTCCCGTTCACGGTCAATACAATAAGTTCCAGGCAAGTTGAGCAGTACCGTCTTTGGAACAGCAGGGACATTACAGCTATTGTTCCTAATCTCTACTCGGCCGATCCCGGAGACAACAGGAATGTTACGTCGATCCGGGGAATTACGACAACATCATACGATCCCGCGGTTGCCACATATATAGATGGTGTGAATCAGTTTGGTCTTGACACATATATCGCGCAGCTGTTTGATGTCGAACGCATAGAAGTATTAAGTGGCCCTCAGGGAACATTATATGGACGAAATGCCATGGCTGGTGTAATCAACATAATCACTAAGCAACCAGGAAATACGACCACTGGATTCGGGGAGATCAGTATTGGAAACTACGGTCAGCAACGTTATGCTGCTGGATTCCGTACCCCGCTGGTAAAGAACAAACTCTATTTTGGTATTGCCGGTGTTTATGATCGTTCCGATGGATTTTACGACAACCGTTTCAACAATAGCGACTTCGATAAAAAACACAGTATCATCGGAAACTATTACCTCAAATTTCTTCCCAGTAGCAAATGGGCGCTCACGTTAAACGTTAAGCACAACGAAAACAGGAACAACGGCGCATTTACACTTGCAGGAAGCAAGCAGGAAGCATTTGAGTATCCGTTCACCGTAAATCAGAATGCGCTTACCGAACTGATCGATAACATCTTTAATTCTTCGTTTGTGGCTAGTTATGCCGGAAGCAAAATCAACTTCAGTTCACAGACTTCATACCAATCCAATCATCGTTACTACGTGAATCCCATCGATGGCGACTTTTCACCCGCTGATATCGTTACGATCATAAATAATTATGGAAAGGAATGGAATAACGTGAAGGTCTGGACGCAGGAGTTTAAGATATCTTCGCCTGCCTCCTCAACATCCCGTCTAAAATGGACTGCGGGATCATACCTTTTCCAACAGGACAATCCTGTAAAGCAAGCCACGAGGTTTGGTGAGGATGCGTATCTGTATGGAATTCCCGAAGGAAACTTTTCAACCATTAATTCAACCAAAGCAAATAGCAGCGGCATAGCATTTTTTGGGCAGGCAACCTTTACAGTTGCTAAAAAACTTGATATCACGGGAGGGCTGAGGTATGACTACGAACACAAGGAGCAGAGTGTGCGTGGTGAATACCAACAGGATCCGGACCCTAATCCGATGTTTCAAACAAGGCCGGATACTTCTGCCACTGTTTCTTTCAGCGCGATTTCGCCTAAGGCAACCCTGGCTTACCACCTCACCGACGCAAACACGTTGTTTGCATCATATGGTCGGGGATTTCGCGCCGGTGGCATGACGCCATTATCGTCAGATCCTTCGCAACCTCCGTTATATCCTTATGATCCGGAATTCAGCAGCAACATCGAAGTTGGATCCAAGAATGTTTTCTTTGCCAATCGTCTTAGTGTAAACCTCTCGCTATTTTATGTGAAGGTAAATGATGCACAGGTGCCTACGCTGGTGCTGCCTGATGCCCTTACGATTACAAAGAACGCGGGCAAACTAACCAGCACGGGTGTTGACCTTCATATCTCGGCAACCCCACTGAAAGATTTTCAGGTTGAATATAATTTTGGCATGAACGACGCCACCTATGACGAGCTGAAGGTCCCGCAAAATGGCGAGGAGGTAGATTTGGGAGGAAAGCGTCAGATATTCACTCCCAATGTGACGTCCATGGCAGCATTGCAATATGGCTACCAGATCGGCAAAGCCCGCCTCGTGGTGCGGGGAGAATGGATGCTGCTAGGTAAGCAATACTTTGATCTCGCTAACACCATATCACAATCGCAGTATAACGTGTTTAATACACGTTTCGGAGTCGTCGTGAAGAAATTTGAAGTGATGTTTTGGGGAAGAAACCTTAGCGATGAAAAGTATATCGCCTATGCCTATGATTTTGGCGCCACTCACCTGGGCAACCCGAAAAACTATGGCGTGAGCGTGAGGGTGAACTTTTGATTGTTGTTTGGATCGTCATGTAAGGTAATTCGCGAGGTAGCAGAATTCAGAAAGTTACTTACTCACATCTTTGTGTATTCAGTTGTTGAGGAAAATCGTTAAATTTATTTGCCCCCATGTCGACGAAAATACCAAATCTTTGGATCATTGATGACGACCCGATGTCTTCATTCTATATCAAACGTCTCGCTGAGCTTGGTGAACTGGCCAATATTATTACGATTTACAATACTGCGCAGGGGGCCATTAATTACCTTCTTCATCACCGCAAGAGTGTCGAACATCTTCCCGACATAATACTGCTCGACATTTACATGCCGGAGGTCGATGGGTGGGAATTCCTCAATCAACTAAAGAAGATCGAAGATCAACTGATAAAAAAGACAGCTATCTACATCATCAGCTCGTCAAATCATCCAAGGGACCTTAGCCGTGCGCAAGCATTTCCTGTTGTGCGCTCTTATTTTCAAAAGCCCGTTACCTTGGAAGTCCTTAAGGAGATGGTTGCGGAGTTTATAGCCCAGCGGTAGCTATCTGGAAATTACTTAATAATCTCAATCTCGGTTCTTCTGTTGATCGCCCTTCCGCCTTCTTCATCGTCATTTGATACGATGGGACGTTCTGAACCGTATCCCTTAGCAGAAAGACGGCTCGCAACAATTCCCTTTTGGGTCAGGTAAGTTACGACTGCCGTAGCCCGCTTAAGAGAAAGCGCTTTATTGGATGTAGCATTGCCGCTGTTATCCGTGTGTCCGTTTATCTGAACTTTTACCGTATTGTTCGCCAGGAGCAGTTCCCGGATATTTTCTACTTCGGCAACGGATTCAGGTTTTAGATCAGACTTGCCAACGTCGAAGAAAATGTTCTTCAACACCACCTTTGAACCAATTTCCGCTTTCACCATGATGATGTGGGTATCGATTTCCTGGTACTCTGCAAACTGGGGAAGATTGAAGTTTATTGAGTTGAACAGGTAGCCAGCTCTTTCAGTAGCCACCCCGTAGTTACCGCCGTGTGGAATTGTGATCTCAAACTCACCAGTAGTCGGGTTTGCGTTGATCTTGGTGATCACCTGGTTAGTTTCGTTGTTAACCAGGGAAATCACTGCGCCTAATGGAGCGGCCGTGGTCTCGTCGATAACCTTTCCCCTTAACAGCGTCACTACCTTCATATCCTTGTGAACCTGTATCATAGGATCAACAAACTCTTCACTTTTTGGCAACTCTGGTTTTACTTTTTCCTCAGCTGGCTTTGTTACAACAGGTTTTGGTTTTGGTTTGTACTTAGGTTCGAGGAACGCAATTGAGTAAATATCAGCGTCGCCCAGACCTCCCTCTTTAACCGTTGAAAAGTATCCTTTCTTTTTGTCGGGCGACAAAGTAAAGAATCCATCGTATTCCCATGAGTTGAGTGGCCATCCCATATTCTCCGGTTTGCTCCATTTGTTGTTCTTGAATTCGCTTATGAAAATATCGCTGTTACCAAGACTTGGGTGTCCGTCTGATGAGAAATAGAGTGTAACCCCGTCGTGATGAATGAACGGTGAATCTTCATTCTCCGGTGTATTGACCACTTTCCCAAGATTTACGGCTTTGCCCCACTGCCCTTTGGCGTCAAGCTGACTCACATATAGGTCCAGCTCGCCGATACCACCTGGCCGGTTACTTGCGAAGTAAAGTTGTTTACCATCTGCAGAAACGCTGGCACACGTTTCCCAAAACATCGATGTATTGACGTTTTTATTCAAAGGTTCCGGTTTGGACCATTGATCGCCGCTTAATGTCGAAATGTAAATGTCACCTTCACCTTCCTCATAGTAGAGGAACAACGTCTTACCATCGGGAGACAGTGACGCGGCAGCATCGTTGTATTTTATGTTTACGTTGGAGCTTATGAGCTTTGGCGCAGTCCAGCCGCTGCCATTTTTATTGGATACGAATATGTCCTCGTAGTTGGCGTTGGCTTTTGCTCTTGCGGGATCATCAGTTCTGTTCGAGGTAAAGATCAGCGTGTTGCCGTCAGCAGATATGATCGGCGAGTAATCGTTGTATGGAGTGTTGACAGCGTTGCCCAGGTTTTCAATTATAACATTCAATTCGTTTTGAGATAATGAATCGGCAATGTGGCATTCAGCTATCTTTTCATCAGCAATACTTCCCAACTCTTTTTTCTTTTTCTTGAACCGTTCGAAATGTTCGATTGCTTTTTTGAACTCGTTGGTGTTTTGAAATGCTATTCCAAGGTGATAGTCGATGTCCGGATTGACCGCCGGGTTAAGGCGATAGGCTTTGTCGATGTAGGATGCCGCTTTCGATTTTGTTTCGGAATAGAGATAGGTCAATCCGATCTTGAAATTCACCAGTGCGTCATCGGGGTTCATTTCAAAGGCTGCCATGTAGGATGACATCGGGTTTTTATAATCCTTCTTGCCATAGTACTTATCTCCGGCGGTAATAAGGCTCTTCACATCCTG
>DATHIE010000366.1:0-6127 GCA_035316905.1 Chryseolinea sp.
GGCTTTCCATTTTCGAATTCAGAAAACAAGTGCCAAAGGTTCATCGGATAAATTTCTGCGTAAGTTTTGTATTTTTCGATTCCAGCATGGAAGTCGGCAGGAGCATTTTCCTGAAAAAGATTGTGTATCGCATCGTTCGCAGCATCCATAGTTGTGTTTTCCTTAATCAGGACATAAACGTTCGTCATGTGACTGCCCCAATCGGTCTCCAGATTATGCAACCACGTGTTGTTGTCATAGAAAAGTGACCACGGTGCTACAAATTGGAGCTCACCAAGCATGTTGTTACGCGGGATATCTTCGAAAACACCAGTCACCTCGGCATCCATGCGATTGTCGATCCTAATTGCTTTGTTCATCGGGTCCTCCACACCAAACAACGTCTTGGCCATCGTCTTGGAAATGACAACCGAGTTGGGTCGATCTAGACTACCGTAGTTACCTTTTATCATTTTGAAGGAAAACATTTCCAGTGCTGTCCCTTCGAGAAAGATCCCCTTTTTCGAAAATTTCTTGTCACCACCATCGGAGATCACGTAGTCACCAGGCCACCACGCCTGCACTACAGTTTCAAACAAGTGTGAATAATTGCTTTTCAGTGTGGCACCGACGGGGAACTGCATCGCGGGCCCTCCAAAGTACTCTCCCGACTGCGGTTCAATGCCGCCGTGTCTGACGATCGCTATACGGTCGTAGTTCGCGTGGTATTTGTTGAATGATAATTCGTCGTATATCCATAATCCTATAAAAATCGAAACCGTTATCCCGATCGCAAGTCCGCCAATGTTGATGACTGAATATCCTTTGTTTCTTAGGAGATTTCTCCAACCGATCTTGAAATAACTTTTAAGCATAAGAGGATTGTTAATTTTTCTGTGCAGGTCAGTTTGCCTAATAATGCCCGGGCCGAATTATAAGACCACGCCGACGATGATTTAAGTGGGCTTTTCGTTTCGAACGTCGCGATTGAATCACTCCTCAATGGACGGCCAAATTATAACCGCAAGTTCCATGTGGCAATGCCACTGAAAGAACTTGACAAATAGTTGAGGTCACCTCTTCGTAGAACTTTGGTACCCAACACGACTTCGAAATAACCTTCTCATTTGGTATTCTAATGGCCATTTATAAGGGAAAACTCACCATGGAAAACCCGGGTTTTAATGAATGGTTACAAAATTCCAACGTTTTTAATTTTATCAGTCAGGTTTCGCGGCAGCCACCATATGTTTAAAGTAAACGTTCGGATTGTGTTCCAATTATTCAAGGGCTTTTAAGTGCTCCGCGTTGACAGACAAAGACCCCAATACATTTTATTGAATTTTAAAACTGATTGATATTGAAAAAAATCTTCCCCAGCTAGTTACCAACTGTGTAGATTCCTATTATTCCATCGTGCATTTTTGATTCATAACAAATCAAAAACTGCATTATGATGACGAATGAATTATTGACGCGGGAGGGTTTGCAGCATTTCCGTACGCAATTTTTAAATGAACTCAGAAGTTCTTCAACAGTCCAGCCAAACCACAAAGCAATGGCTTAAGAGTTCTGAAGTGAGAAAGATGCTGGCCATCTCACACGCTACATTGCAAAACTTAAGCATCAACAGAAGTCTGCCATACACGAAGCTCGGTGCATTATGTTTTACAAGTACGATGACATAGATAAGATTCTGGAGGCCGGACTAATTTCTAAAAAGTAGAAATATGAAGACGCTGGAACATCTAAGCGACTTCATCGGCAGAGTGGCTTCGGATCATCGTCTGAAGCCTACTCACATCTCATTGTACTTTGCATTGTGTCATTCCTGGATCGTCAGCAAGTTTCGGCGACGTTACCGTGTTTAAAGGCGGCAGTTGATGATGACATCGCGCATCCGGTCCCGGGCGACGTACCATAAGACAATGGATGACTTAAGGGATTTGGGCTATGTAAAATACCGGCCGTCCTACATCCAGTGAAAGGTAGCGAGTTAAGCTTGATAGGTGGCAGTAACTGTTACGGGAAGGATCGTGACTTTAATCGTGAACGCATTGCTCCTTTCACGACCTTGGACAACGAAATGGAAAGATCTCGACCAAGCAACGACCAGACATGAAGGTTTACGCTCTAAATATTCTATTTCTGCAAAAAGCGGCAAATCTGCCGAGTAAAGCGGCTATATTAACCACATTGAAAAGTTCGCATTTTGTGTTCTTTTCTCTATCTATCTTGCTTCTTCTTCAAGATGATAAAATTACTTTGTCAACTTTTCACCTAGTGTAGTGGAACTAAAAAAAGCACCTGGGATATTTAAAGATGCTTTCCTTCAGCTGAACCGTAACGAGCCCCTTATTCTCGCTAGCGCTACCGCTTTCTTCACGTTGTTTTCTCTAACCCCAATCCTTGTTATTTTGCTTAATATCTTAAGTATCCTTTTTAGAAATGATAAAATAACTGAAGCGCTCTTTCAGCCTATAGAAAAGGTATTTGGGGCCGAAACTTCCGAACAAATACTATCTATTGTTGAAAAGGTTAAATCGTATGGCGGCGAGTGGTATATAACTGTAGGAGGTTTCATCTTTCTGTTGTTCGTAGCCACCAACCTTCTAAACATTATTAAGAAGGCCATAAACCAATTGTGGAGTATCCGTAAAAGTCCTTCTAAAAAAATAAGATATGATCTAAGAGAAAGGTTAATCGGCATTTTACTGATACTATCTATGGGTTTTGTATTTACCATATCGCTTTTGCTGGATACATCTGTAGCTTTTCTTGAAGGATATCTGCAGGAACTTATTCCAAGCGTCGACACCATTTTTATACGAACTGTAAATATTATTTTTTCCGTGCTTGTAGTAACAGCATGGTTCACTTTACTATATAAAATTCTGCCCGATGCCATTGTGCATTGGAAAGTTGCTCTTGTTGGCGGGCTGCTTACAGCCGTATTATTCACTATAGGAAAATGGATTCTGGGCCAGCTTCTTAATTACAGTAATATGGTGACAATCTTCGGGGCCTTCGCTTCCGTATTCTTCATTCTGTTGTTTATCTTTTACTCTTCGCTTATCTTATACTATGGCGCCTCTTTTACATACTGTTACGCCAGCGAGTCCAATAGGCCTATAAAGCCACAGAAGTATAGCGACAACTATGAAGTGAAAATTGTTTCATCGAAGTAGGGAAGATACTGGCTTGTGACCACACCGCAAATTTTACATCTTCCGAATGGGTCTCCCGCAGACCTATTGTCATCCGTTCACGAATCTGATAAGTTGATGAAGGATTTATTGGCGGCGTTATTAAGGCCCTCAGGCCCGAAATGGATCCAGCTTTCTCAGACGCTTCGATCATAAAAGTAAGAGCAGTCATTCGAATAATTACGTTGCATGTTCAAGGTATGCTTGTCTACATGTACCAACAAGCCGGAAGCTCAACCAAAAAGTCCCAATTCTTGCGTTTTACAGCTTTTTAAACGTTATCGTCTAAACTAGATCTACGCAAAACATTAGATTAGCTTCATGATCCCGCACTCAAATAGTGGAATTAAAAAAAACCTTTGACTAAAAAGTGAAAACCAGTTTAAACGTAAACCAAACAATGAAATGAAACCAAGACTCCTCTCCGTTTTTGTGTTGGCAGGCGTGTTTTATGCCTGCGCACCTAAACAACAAGAAGATCAGCCACAGCCTGCTAGTACCGGAACAGGCACTATGGATCGCACAGCGTTACCGATCAAAGAACCTAAACGTCAGACGTACAAGGAACTCGATGCCCGCAACGCCAAGGCTCCCGAGCGCTTTGAGGTAAAAGCACCCAAAGGTGCGCCCAACGTGGTCGTCATATTGATTGACGACATCGGTTTTGGTGCTTCCGATCACTTCGGCGGACCGATCGAAATGCCCGTTCTTGATAAGCTTGGTAAAAACGGTTTAAGCTATAACCGCTTTCATACTACCGCGCTTTGCTCACCAACAAGGGTGGCCATCCTTACGGGATATAACCACCATAGCAACAATGCAGGTTCCATTATGGAGACAGCCACTTCCTTTCCTGGTAATAATGGCGTAAGACCTCAGAGCATCACGCCTATGGCTGAAGTACTTCGCCAAAATGGATTTAGCACAGCAGCCTTTGGCAAATACCACGAAACGCCGCCGTGGGAAATTTCTGTGTCGGGTTCACTAGACCGTTGGCCTACACATTCGGGGTTCGATAAGTTCTATGGATTCATTGGAGGTGAAACCAATCAATGGGCTCCGCTGGTATACGATGGTGTTGCACAGGTAGAACTTCCGGAAGATCCTAATTATCATTTCACGACCGATATGACGAATAATGCCATGAGCTGGGTAAGTTTCCAACAAGCTCTCACACCCGACAAACCTTTCTTTATCTATTTCGCAACAGGCGCAACGCACGCGCCACACCACGCTCCGAAAGAATGGATTGCCAAGTATAAAGGAAAGTTCGATCAGGGTTGGGATAAAATGAGAGAAGAAACACTGGCGCGTCAAATAAAGATGGGCATTGTTCCTCCCGACACCAAGCTGGCTCCGAAACCTGCTGACATTAAAGATTGGGAAGCCCTTTCAGCCGATGAAAAGAAATTGTTTTCCAGACAGATGGAAACCTACGCCGGTTTTGCTGCTCATACCGATCATGAAATTGGACGGCTTGTCCAAGCTATTGACGATCTGGGAGAACTTGACAACACCCTAATCTTTTATGTAGTGGGAGACAATGGTGCCAGCGCGGAGGGTCAAATGAACGGAATGTTTAATGAGATGACCTACTTCAACGCTGTTCCTGAAACGGTGCAAGACATGCTGAAACATCTCGATGAATGGGGAAGTGAAAGTACGTATCCGCACTATGCAGCCGGATGGGCTGTAGCCATGAATGCACCGTTCCAATGGACGAAGCAAGTGGCTTCCGACTTTGGAGGCACACGCAACGGTCTAGTTGTTCATTGGCCAGCCGGTATAAAGGGGAAAGGTGAAGTTCGTTCACAATTTAGTCACGTTATTGATATCGCTCCGACTGTTTTTGAAGCCTGCCAGGTACCCGCACCGAAAACGGTTAACGGAATTGATCAGGATCCGATTGAAGGAACAAGTTTTCTTTATAGTTTCAATGACGCTGGCGCCAAAGAAAAACATACCGTTCAATACTTTGAAATGTTTGGCAACCGCGCAATTTATTCAGATGGTTGGTACGCCAGAACCATTCACCGGCCAGCATGGAAAGGAACCCCAACTCAACCACTGCTGGAAGATCCTTGGGAATTGTATAATGCAAATGAAGACTTCAGTCTTTCCAATAATTTAGCAGCACAGAATGAAGGCAAGTTGAAAGAGCTGCAGGATTTGTTCATGAGCGAAGGAGAGAAATATCACGTGCTGCCCATTGATGATCGTTTGCTGGACAGAATGATTGCAAGCAATGTAGGTCGTCCCACCGTTATGGCAGGCAGAACATCCATTACGCTTGGTGAAGGAATGAGAGGGATGGCTCCGGATATTTTTATCAATACATTCAATAAATCGTATACCATCACAGCCGATGTGGAAGTCGCTGCCAACGGCAATGGGGTAATCGTTTGCCAGGGTGGAAGGTTCGGTGGCTATTCATTTTATGTAAAAAGCGGAAAGCCTATGTTTACCTATAACTATCTGGGATTGGAAAGTTACACCATCGCTTCCGGTCAGGCTTTGAAGCCTGGCAAACATACTATTGTATATGATTTCAAATATGATGGAGATGGGCCCGGTAAAGGCGGTAATGGGACAATTACCGTTGACGGGAACAAAGCTGGTGAAGGTAAACTTCCACAAACACAACGTTCAATATTCTCGGTAGATGACATGGCTGATGTGGGCACAGATGATGGCACACGCGTGGCCGACTACGGCAAATCGGCGAAGTTCAATGGCAAACTTGGTAAAGTCACTATTGAAACGAAGTAACGATTTTGATAAGTGATCACTTTGAAGAGGGCAACTACAATTGCCCTCTTTTGTTTGGAGAGTTTCCTGTTATTGATTCTTATCAATTGCCCCAAGCTTCAGCTCGGGGTTTAAAGTTAATGTAATGGATGGGCTTTAGCGCTGTATATGGCACACATCTGTGTCATCCCTTG
>DATHIE010000367.1:0-2062 GCA_035316905.1 Chryseolinea sp.
AACAATCAACAATCAACAATCAACAATTAACAATCAATAAGAATTGTTGACTAAATAAATCTCTCACCTCCCCTTTAGGGTCCCTTTAGGGGGCCGGGGGGTCGGACGAAATTTTCTTCAAAGCAAAGTTCTTCACCGCACCAGTGCCCATAAACATGATCCGTGCGCCAACTATCTCGCCCATGCCACTTTGATAGTCGCCTTCAAATGCGACAGTATCGTTCACACGAATAGTGATTCTTTTGGTTTTCACAATACATTGAATGGTGGCCCAATCTGAAAAATCTACGCCGAACGCCGAGAGGTCATTGGTTTTGCCATCGAGGTATTTACCCGCCATCATACCGAGCTCGCCTACGCATCCTTTAATGCTCAACGGTATGTTAATATAGCCGGCTGTTCCTAACAACACGACTTGAGAATAGCGACACACCGATGCGCCCTTGCCAAAAGTGTTCATTAATGTTATGTCCATTTGAAATGCTTCATCTGACATGACCTCGTCTTTAACTACGCGGAAGTAACTAGTCCACAGTTTTTCTTTTTCAAGGTCAATTTTCTGTTCAGCTAAGAATTCATCACTCACGCTTACGATGCCATCATGCAGAATTTTCTGTTCATCGGCGTACACGGGAATGGGTTCGCGATCAACGGTGGCAAGCCACCCGTTCGATTCTATGAAGACATCATGTTCTGCAACTACCGCGGTGTCGAGAATGAGCTTGGCGCGATAATAACCCGGCAGGTAGTACGTGCTGGTGTACTCGGTCAAGTTTTTGTCGACACGGAACCTGCGGTTAGGATCCCAGCTTTGCTGAATAAAGACCGAATCGGCATTGGAATCCTTCGCGTTATAGTTAAATACAACAGTGTTGGGTACCGTCTTCGCAGTAGCCTGACTGTTAAAAGTGACGTTCTTGTATTCAAGCCGTTTTGGTCGGTTCTGCATAACCGAAAACAAAAACACACCGATCCCAAGTGCCGCGACCGCCAGAATTGGCTTAAGTATCTTCAAAAATGAAAACTTTCGAACATCTTTAGTTAATGTGCTGTTCGACGGCACGGGATGGCCATTCGAAGCAAATGTTCTCCAGTCCTCATACCCTATAAACTGAGCTAGTGCGTTGAGGGTAGCAGTAGTTGGACTGCCGTCGTAGCGGACTTTTCCCCAAACCCTTTTAAGGGTGCTAACACTCAGCGAGACTTTCGTCTCTTTGAGAATCCGCTTGCTCAGCGCCTCAAAGTCCTGGTTTTGCCATTCGTTCCCCGGACCCCAACCGACCTTTTCTTCAATTCGCTGGCGACAACTTTCGAGATAATGCTTTTCCCTATCCATTGATATTTAGCATGCTAGAATTTGAACAAGCTTTGAACAGAACTTGAACACCCGCTCTGCGTATCACAAACATCGTATTCAAATCTTTTAACAAAACATCAGTCATATGAAAAAATTTGCATTTCTGTTTTGCTTCTTATTGACCAATTTAACTTTAGTTGCTCAGGATGATAAGGCAACCCGCCCCAGCCCGCCCGCACAAGCCACTAATACTGTAAACGGGAAAACCATCACAATTGATTACGGTCGGCCTTCCGTCAAAGGTCGAAAAATTTGGGGAGACCTGGTTCCGTACGGTCAGGTGTGGCGTGCCGGTGCCAATGAAACCACGGCCTTTACACTTTCCGCCGACGCACAAGTAGGCGGTAAAAACCTGCCTGCTGGTAAGTATGCATTTTTTGTTATCCCCAACGAAAAAGAGTGGACGGTTATTTTTAATAAGACCATCAAATGGGGAGCATTCAGCTACAAGCAGGAAGAAGATGTTCTCCGAATAAACGTACCGGTCAGGAAATCTCAAGCTTTTGCCGAACAACTTACCTACATAGTTTCGCCATCAGGCAACGTTTCATTAGCTTGGGAAAACGCAACGATAGAATTCGCTGTTAAATAATTAGGTGTTACAATCTTCAAGATAGTTCTTATGATTGGAAATTATTTCCTCCTGGCCTTTCGCAACTTACTGAAGCAACGAGGCTATGCTTTGGTAAACATTTTCGGCCTTGC
>DATHIE010000368.1:0-2412 GCA_035316905.1 Chryseolinea sp.
GTGAACCTCCCCGCGAAGGATCTGCCCAAAGCATGAACGACATTTTTTAATGATGGCGGTTTGCCATCCGGCAGATCCTTCGCGTGACAGTTCGTTCGTAGCAATACAGTTAGCAAGACCCATTCGATATGCGCAAGTGTCCAATGAAGGAAGCAATCGCTCTGGATGACAGCCCCTAGAGATGATAACCATTAACGATTAACGATTCTCTGAATATCCGGATCATCACTAAGGTTGTTCATCTGCAGCAGAACCCATGGATATCTTTTATTAATATAGCTGGAGGCAGGATTCACAATGTATTTCTTCGGATTCGGCAACGCCGCGGCTATCTTCGCCGACTCGGTACGCGTCAGTTTCTTCGCACTCTTCTTGAAATACTTCCGCGCTGCGGCTTCGATGCCAAAAACTCCTTTCCCCATCTCTGCTACATTCAAATAAACTTCAAGAATCCTTTTTTTACCCCAAACCGCTTCGATCATGAATGTAAAGTAAACCTCGAGTCCTTTTCTGATCCATGTTCGATCCTGCCATAAAAAAACATTCTTCGCCACCTGCTGGCTGATGGTCGATGCACCTCTCATCCTCTTGCTTTTTTTACTGTTTGCGTCAATCGCCTTTTTAATACTCTTTACATCAAAACCATTGTGATCCGGAAATAGCTGATCCTCTGAAGAGATCACGGCCAATGCCGCATAGGGAGAAATGTCTTTGAAGTCGACGTAGTCTCTTTTAAGTCCGTACCCGTTGATAAGACTTGCAATTTGCGTGGCAGTGATAGGTGGATCCACCCATTTAAGGATTATGATGTATATCCACTGCGCTGCGAACAGGAACAGGAAGATCTTTTTCAGCGCATGTAATAGCCGTAGCATTCCCTTAGGGACCATCTGTAAATTTTTCCGGGGGTAAAATTACAAATATGGGTTAATCTGAAGGAAAACGTTAATTATAGCGTGTGACAAAAAAATAATTGTATTTGTAACACTTATAAAAGAATCCCTGTATATTGTGGCCATTATTTCATAAATATTGTCCAACTTTTCTTATTGATAGTTATGCCAGCTGATGCATTTGTTATCGGAGTAGATTACGGAACAGATTCGGTCCGCTCGATCATAGTCAACGCGTCGAATGGGGCTGAGGTGGCATCTTCCGTTTTTTATTATCCACGATGGAAAGAAGGCTTGTTTTGCAATGCCTCAAAAAATCAGTTCCGCCAACATCCTCTGGACTATGTCGAGGGGCTTGAATACACTATTAAGGAATGCCTTTCAAAAGTCCCCGAAACTGTAAGATCTTCGGTACGCGCAATTTCAATTGATACCACAGGCTCAACCCCGGTAGCGGTTGATCGCGCTGGCGCTCCGTTGGCGCTAAGGGAAGAGTTTTCAAAGAACCCCAATGCGATGTTTGTTCTTTGGAAAGACCACACCGGAACCGGGGAGGCTGCGGAAATAAATGAACACGCATTAAAGTTCGATGTCAATTATCTCCAGTATGTAGGAGGGATATATTCGTCTGAATGGTTTTGGGCGAAATTGCTGCATATACTTCGCGAAGATGAAAAGGTCCGGGAAGTATGTTATTCGTGGGTTGAGCATTGCGATTGGATCCCGTTCCTCTTAACAGGCGGAACAGATGTACACACAATGAAACGAGGGGTGTGTTCTGCGGGTCATAAAGCATTGTGGGCTGCAGAATTCGGTGGACTTCCACCAGATAGTTTTTTTACCTCACTTGATCCGCGGCTCAAAGGATTTACTTCGAGATTATTCAAAGAAACGTATACGGCAGACAAGCCGGCCGGAACACTTTCAAAGGAGTGGGCCACAAGGCTTGGGCTTGGCGAAACCGTGATTGTGGGGATTGGAGCGTTTGATGCGCATATGGGAGCAGTTGGGGGACAGATCGAGCCGGGATATCTCAGCAAAGTTATGGGCACATCGACGTGCGACATGATGGTCGCCTCAAAAGCAGACCTTAGCGGCAAGCTGGTACGCGGAATTTGTGGTCAGGTGGATGGTTCCGTCATCCCCGGTATGATTGGACTGGAAGCAGGTCAGTCCGCGTTTGGAGATACGTACGCATGGTTTAAGAACTTACTGGCGTGGCCGATCGAGAAACTTCTTACCAATACGTCTGCCGTTCCTCGCGACATAGTGGAAAAGCTAAGAAATGAGATGAATGAAAAGATCATTCCCGCGCTGACTTCAGAAGCTGAAGCTTTGCCGTTGAATGAAAATGATGAGCTGGCAATAGATTGGCTCAATGGGCGACGAACTCCTGATGCAGATCAATTGCTCAAAGGAGCCGTCTTTGGACTTAGTCTTGGTACTGAAGCACCGCGCCTATTCAAGGCGTGGGTGGAAGCAACTTGTTTTGGCGCTAAAGCGATAGTTGACAGGTTTG
>DATHIE010000369.1:0-13478 GCA_035316905.1 Chryseolinea sp.
CTTTGATCGCGTGGTGGAAATCCAGCGTACTAACATCTACGTCGATGTGATCCGGCATATCCTTAGGATAGCCGTAAACTTTCAGCGCAGATCTTTTTTGTACCAGTGCACCTCCCTTGTTAACACCAGGAGCCAGACCAACCAAACGTGCAGGGATGCTCATCTTGATCTTTCTGTCTTCCGTAATGCGCAGAAAATCTGCGTGAAGAATAACTTCACTCACGGGGTGAAACTGAACTTCCTGGAGAATAGCTTGTGATTCTTCGCCTTCAATGTTCAGGTGTACAAAGTGAGCTTCATTGGTGTACACTACGTTGCGGAAAAGGATCATCGGTGCATAAAAATGAACCTGGTTGTCACCTCCGTACAATACGCAGGGAACAAGTCCTTCATCGCGGAGTCTCTGTGAATCGCCCTTACCGAGATTTGCTCTTCGATACCCTATAATCTCAATGGTTTTCATAATTGTTTATTTGTTTGTTTTTAAAAATTAAAGTTTGATAAATAATGAGCTGATGGACTCATTGTCGTGGATCTTTCGGATCGCTTTCGCATAAAGCGTTGACACCGTCAGCACCTTTATCTTTGTAGCCACCTGCTTCAGAGGAATTGTATCGGAAACTGCAATTTCCTCCAGCACTGAGCCTTCGATGTTTTCGTATGCTTTACCAGAAAGAACTGCATGCGTACACACTGCTCTTACTGTCTTTGCTCCCTTTTCTTTAAGAAGTGTTGCTGCTTTGCAAATCGTACCGGCAGTATCGACAAGGTCATCGACAAGCACCACGTCTTTACCTTCCACTTCTCCAATCAATCGCATCGACTCCACTTTGTTTGCTTCTTTTCTGAACTTGTCACACACGGCAAGCTCAGCGTCAAAGAATTTGGCAAAGCTCCGTGCACGCTTGATCCCTCCGACGTCGGGTGAGGCAAACATGATGTCGCTCAGTCCCAGTGACTTCAGGTAAGGAACAAATATGTACGAACCATCAAGGTGATCTACCGGTATATCGAAGAACCCTTGTATCTGATCCGCGTGCAGGTCGCATGCCATGATGCGTGTAGCCCCCGCTGCAGAGATCAGATTGGCAATAAGTTTTGCCGCGATAGCAACCCGCGGTTTATCTTTCCTGTCCTGCCTCGCATATCCGAAGTAGGGGATTACCACGTTGATGCTTGAAGCGCTTGCGCGTTTGGCAGCATCGACTATCAACAGCAACTCCATCAAATGATCAGCTGGAGGAAACGTGGATTGAATAATAAAAACCTCATGACCACGAACAGACTCAGCAATAAACGGAGACATTTCCCCATCACTGAATTGCTGGTAGTCCACTTCACCCAATGGCTCGCCATATGCGTTAGCAATCTTGTCGGCCAGGTAGGTGGTAGCTCTTCCGCTGAAAATCTTTACAGACATTATCTTTAGTCGCTTACTGCTGTTCGCCAAAAGTCAATCGTCTGATTAACCTATTAACGATTAACAAAGAATCCCGCAGCGCGGGATTCAAAATCCGTTGTCCGACCAGGGCTCGAACCTGGACTTTCCTGAATCAAAATCAGGCGTGTTGCCAGTTACACCATCGGACAGTATACCCGATAGTCTACCGGGAACCCTGTTTTTTGGGCTTGCAAATGTAGAACTTATTTTCAGAAATTTTACCCCTATAGGGAAATTTTAGAGGTCTTTTTCATCCGCTGTGGCAGTAGCGCCTTCCATAAATCCTTCAGCCCAGAAACGGTACTTGTCGAGGATCGAAATCACAGCGTTTCTAAGGTGACGGCTGTTATTGAAATCGATTGAACCGTATTGGGTAGTGGCATATCCCTGCCAGATCGACCGGTTCTGGCGTCTGTCGTAGAACTGGATCAACAACGTTCCCGTGTTCATGTTGTACTTCTGCTGATCGTAGTTGATATTTTCATTCTGTGTCTTCACCCATTCCTCGATCTCAGGCTGGCTATAGCCGTTGAACCTCAGGCTGTCAGCAAACATCTTGAAGCCGATAATAAGGTGGGGCTTGTTCGGATTCTGTCTGTATCCGAGAAACTTCATGCGTGCAACGATTGATTTTTCGATAATCTCATTGGTCATCGTTGAGTCGCTCGGCCCGGCAGGCTTCATAATGTCATACGTTCTGTACTTTTTGAAATTGCCTTTGTAACTGTAGTCGTACTCAACCGGTAATTCCTTATAACCCAGACAGGAAGCTAAAAGAATCAGCAAAAAGAAGAAGGAGTAGATTTTTTTCATGCCATCAACATTTAATCCGAACTAATATTAAAACAATGTTGAATATAATATTATTAGTTCGTCCTAACAACTCTCGGCCGAAACCTTTTGGTTAACAATTAAGAATGTTTTTTTACCCAATCCCTCGCGTTGATGAACGGTTCGATCCAGGGGGATATCAAATCATCCTTTCGCAATTTGGGATAGTATCCCCAGTTCCAGGGATAGAGAGATCGTTCAAGATGGGGCATAATGGCTAGATGACGCCCGTTTTTCGATGCCAAGGCGGCGACGGCAAAATCAGAGTCATTAGGATTTCCGGGATATTCAACATGCGAATACGTGGCGGCTACCTGGAATTTTGATCGATCTTCCGGCAAAACAAAACGTCCCTCGCCGTGTGCCACCCAAACTCCCAACCTTGCGCCCGCCAATGAACTCATGAGAACGGAGTCATTCTCAGGAATTGTAACGTTGATAAAAATCGACTCGAATTTTCCAGATCCATTGTGATGCATTTTCGGATGATCCTTCCACTCCGGATACAGCAGCCCTAGCTCCATCATCAGTTGACATCCGTTACAAACGCCCAGGCTAAGCGTATCATTTCGTTTATAAAAATTGTCTAGCGCTTGCTTTGCTTTTGGATTATACAAAAACGCACCTGCCCATCCTTTGGCAGAACCGAGTACATCTGAGTTGCAGAAACCGCCAACAAACACGATCATGTTAACGTCGGATAGATCTTCACGACCCGATACAAGATCGGTCATGTGAATGTCTTTAACATCAAACCCAGCCAGGTACAACGTATAGGCCATCTCACGATCTCCATTGACGCCCTTTTCACGAATGATCGCTGCCTTCAGTCCTGATGGTGTTCTTCTTTTAGGGTCAACTCCATAGGTGCTGAATTTCCCATCGAAGCCTTGCTGAAAGTTATATTCAAGCACCTGCTTCTTGTAATTGTGATATCTCTTTTCGGCATGTGCAAGAGGCCGTTGTTCCTTATCCATCAAATAGGATGTCTTAAACCAGGTGTCCCTCAACTCGTCTATCTTGAACTTGAAAAGATCGTTGTTGTGATGGATGGTGATCTTGCGCTCTGACGTTACATGTCCCAGTGTCTGGCTTGTTATGCCTGCACTGCGAAGCGTCTTTACAACTTCATCTTCATTCGATACCTGGATGATCAAACCGGGATTTTCACTGAAGAGGATTTTTATGAGATCATCACCCAAATGTTGCAGGGTCAACGTTAAGCCCGTTTCCGGATGAGCAAAACACATTTCGAGTAACGTCGTGATCATTCCTCCCGCTGAAATGTCGTGACCCGCGAGAATCAGTCCTTTCTTGATAAGATCCTGGACAGCATCAAACGCTTTTGCAAAATAGATTTCATCGTTTACAGTAGGCACTTCGTTACCAAGTGAATTCAATACCTGTGCAAAGCTGCTTCCTCCAAGCTTGAAACTGTCGCCGGAAAGATCAATATAAAGTACCTTAGAACCTTCGTTTGGTTCGATTGGCGGTGAAACCGTTTTAGTTATATCGCTTGCTTCTGCGACCGCGGAAATAATTACTGTTCCAGGTGCGTACACAACATCCTTTGGATATTTCTGGGTCATCGATAGAGAATCCTTACCCGTAGGAATGTTAATTCCCAGCTTAATGGCAAACTCGCTGACGGCTTCTACTGCCTTATACAGACGCGCATCCTCGCCTTTATTTTTGCAGGGCCACATCCAGTTGGCACTTAATGATACTCCTTTAAGCCCGTGAGTAAGTGGTGCCCAAATTAGGTTGGCCAGAGCTTCAGCAATTGCAAGTTTACTTCCCGCCGAAGGATCTACCAGTGCAGCACCAGGCGCGTGACCAATGGAAGTCGCCACACCTTTCTTATTAAGAAAGTCAAGCGTCATCACGCCGACGTTGTTTAACGGAAGCTGAATAGGCCCACACGTCTGTTGCGTTGCAACCTTTCCTGTTACGGAACGGTCTACTTTATTTGTAAGCCAATCTTTACACGCAACGGCTTCGAGTTGCAGAACATCTTCCAAATATTCATGGAGTTTCTCAACGCTATATTCGAGAGGTTTAAAATTCGTAGCCACAGTGCTGTCTGTGATCACCGTCTTTGGCGATGAACCAAACAGATGATTTACTTTCAGATCGACGGGCTTTTTTGCCTGACCTTGTTTTTGAAAAGTAAGATTATGATTTCCATTTGCTTCACCCACAACATAAATTGGAGCCCGCTCACGGTCGGACACTTTTTGAAGGGTCTCGAGAGAATCAGCTTTGATGGCAAGCCCCATTCGTTCCTGCGATTCATTGCTGATTATTTCTTTGTCTGATAGTGTAGGATCACCAATAGGAAGTTTATCGAGGTTAATAGATCCACCAGTTTCCTCCAGCAACTCTGATAGACAGTTGAGGTGACCACCAGCTCCATGATCGTGAATCGAAATAATTGGATTCACCGTAGATTCTGCCATCGCACGTATTGCATTCATCACCCGCTTTTGCATTTCGGGATTGGAACGCTGTATCGCATTAAGTTCTATCGCATTTGCAAATTCGCCCGTTGCTACGGAAGACACGGCGCCACCGCCCATTCCTATCCGGTAATTGTCTCCTCCAAGCAATACAATCTTGTCACCGGCTTTCAGGTGTTCTTTCTGGCTGTCTTTTTCTTTTCCGAAACCTATACCGCCGGCAAGCATGATCACTTTGTCGTAACCGTATTTTTTATCGCCTTCGAAATGCTCGAAGGTGAGCACGCTTCCGCAGATTAGAGGTTGACCGAATTTGTTTCCAAAGTCCGATGCTCCGTCCGAAGCCTTAGTGAGGATTTCCTGAGGAGTTTGATACAACCACTTTCGTTCTGCAAATTTCTTTTCCCAACTGCGTTCGCCGTCAAGTCTTGGATAGGAGGTCATGTATACCGCTGTGCCTGCGAGAGGCAACGAACCTTTTCCACCAGCGAGGCGGTCACGGATCTCGCCGCCAGAACCAGTAGCAGCTCCGTTGAATGGTTCTACCGTTGTGGGAAAGTTATGCGTCTCAGCTTTAAGGGATAGGACAGAGTTGATGTCTACCAACTTAAAATAATCTGCAATGTCCTGGCGCTCCGGTGCAAACTGTTCCATCGTTGGTCCCTTGATAAACGCAACGTTGTCCTTATATGCAGACACCAGGAAGTTTGGATTTTCTTTGGAAGTCTTTTTTATGAGTTGGAACAGTGTCGTTGACTTTTCACTTCCGTCAATTACAAAAGTTCCATTAAAGATCTTATGACGGCAGTGTTCAGAATTTACCTGTGAGAATCCAAAAACTTCGCTGTCAGTGAGCTTTCGTCCCAACTCCTGGGAAACACCTTCGAGATAGGCTATTTCCTCATTGCTTAATGCCAATCCTTCCGCTTTGCTATAGGCCGCAATATCGTCGACCTCAGCAATTGGTTCAGGAGTATGATGGATTGTAAAAATGTCCTGATCAAGTTTATTGTATAACACTTGAAGCATCCGGTCATGTTTGACTTCGGCGCTTGCTACGACCTGGAATTCTTCGATGCGTTCGATGCCTGCGATACCCATCGTTTGTGTGATTTCCACGGCATTCGTACTCCAGGGTGTAATCATCTCCTTTCGCGGGCCTAGAAAATTGCCTGTTACATCATTTTCAGCTAGCTGCTCGGCGGTGTTAAATAACCACGTAAGTTTCTGAATATCTGAAATTTGCAAAGGCTGTGCCGTGCCAACAGCATAGATGGTGTTGGCCTTCGTGCGGAAGAATAAAATCATGGATTTAAAACGCAGATTTGACGCCGCAAAAATACAAGCATTTTATGGGTATTCTGAGCGAATATTTCATTTTCTCACAGATAATTTCAAGGGCATCTGAAAGGTGGTGTATGGGTGAAATTTGATGCGGGAAATTTCAGCTAGCGTTAAGTAAGTTTATTTTGACGGATAAGATTAAATGTTTCATCCAGGCTGGACGTCGGTTGGTTATAGTCCAATAGAATTACATTTTAACGCAAAGGATTATTAATGCATCACAGCGACTTCCTCGTACGAAGCACAGGGAGGTTCATTCATCTTATCTTGAAAACGTACCTAATTCGCAAAGGCCGCAAAGCGCAGGTCCTATGGGGCGTAGTCGCGCCTTGCTTGGATTTAGGGTATCAGAACTCTCTTTTTTCCGAAAGGTTCTGACTACCTATGACCAAGCTTGCGCGACTGCAACCGATCAGAACTGCTGTCTGCGCCCTCCGCGCATTAGATGCACTATCAAGTCAAAGCAAACGAGTCTCCCTGTGCTTCTCCCGAATGAGTCCTGACGATGCATTTGCATTCCCTCTGCGGTAAAATGTATTTCTTTTCTAATTTCAAAAGCTCCTTCTTGGAAGAAGCTCATAGTCTGAGTCAAACGTCATTTCAACCTTAACCAGCACTAGGAATATTTGCTAAGAAAATCCGCGCTTTCATTGATGAGTCCGTTGTGGCCAGTTTCAAGAATTTCGTGCTTGTATTTTTTAACATGAAGAAGCAACCTGTTCATGTTTTCCGATCGGATTACTTTGTCAAATTTTCCAGTAATAAGGATCAGGCGGATCGAATGCCTATTGATAAGATCTGCGATGGTATTGAGGTCGAAAGTTAAGTGCCGGAAAACTACCCACGAAAAGTAGACCCTTTGGCGCTTGTCTTCCGTGTCCATTTGATGCTCTGCAAAACGGATGAGGCCTTTGTCGAGGGCACCAATTGATGCTAATGTCCTGGATATTGTAGCGAACCGGCTAGGGTGAAGGATCATACTTTTGAAAAGCCTTCTGAAAAGCATCGGGTAGGTTGCCAGACTGTACCAGAAGCTGGTTTTGATGCCATCCGGGGCGATCAGAATCAATGACTGTATTTTTTCTGGAAATGCCTCCAGGGTGGCGAGGGCGAATTTTCCTCCCAGACTAAATCCGCAGAGAGAAAACTTGTCGAAAGGATGTAATTCGAGAAACCGGGCCATCGTTTTCTTCCAGAAGGATTTTTCCAGTGGATGCTCGTCATAGCCCCAGTTGCTTTGGCCATGAAAGTAGAGATCAAAAATATATAGCCTGTATTCGCCGGAGAGTGAACTCGAAAATTTATCGAAAGCCTTGCGGGTCTGCCCGAAGCCGTGGAAGACCAAAAGAATTTTGGAACCAGTCCCCTCAATTACATAATGAAGTGATGATTCTTCATAGCGTAAAAATTCATCAGCCATGGGGTAATAATCGCAAAAAAAAGTAACAATGCTGACGAGTGGTGTGGAACAGAGCTGTAAAAACCTTATTTTGTAATGAATAACCTATGACGGAGTCTACAATTAAAATATTGGCAGTTGAGGACGACCCAATATACGCTGAATCTTTGTCGTTGGTGGTCAAAGAACTGGGTTATGAGCTCGTCGGCATCGTGGACAACGCAGTGGCTGCGCTGCAGCTATTGGAAGAAACTGCCCCAGATCTGATCTTGATGGACATCGAGATCAATGACAAAATCAGCGGCATCGAATTGGCGGCACGGATCACAAGCAGCAGCCGAATTCCGATAATTTTCGTCACCGCTTTTAAAGACAAAGAGGTCTTTAACCAGGCCAAGCTCACGTCGCCCAAAGCGTACATTATTAAACCATACAACCCCGCTAGTCTACAGTCTGCAATTGAACTGGCAATCTTCAATTCTCATGTTCCCAATAGTTCCGTTCATCACCCGGTGGCTATGGGCGACACCTTTTACATCAAGGATAACAATCGGCTGGTTAAAATACGGCTAAGAGACATCCAGGTTGTGGAAGTTGATGAAAAATACTGCTTCATTATTACCGGGCAGAAGAAGCATATCATAAACATGCGGTTGAAGGACCTGCTTGACAAGTTACCCCGGGAAGACTTTATTCAGGTGCACCGCTCTTTTGTAGTGCGAAAGAGTGCGATCGAGGAAGTAAATATCGGAGAGCACACTTTAAAGGTGATTGAAAAAACCATTCCGATCGGAAAGACGTATAAGGAGCATCTTTTGGCCACCTTAAACTATCTGGCGTAGCATGGTCGTACCTGCATGGCACGTTGAATTTCTGAAACAACCATTGTCTTTTTGGATCGCTACAACAAATCTGGAAAACATTCCGGAACCAGCGAAATGTACGGGGGTTTCATTCGATCCCGAAACAGATACGTTCACCTGCTTTGTTCCAAGTAAGTTTACGGAAAAGACATTCAAAGACCTCGCAGAGAATCCCACTATGGCTTTGGTCGGCGTCGAATTGCACACCTACGAAGGATATCAGTATAAAGGTCAATATCTCTTCCAAAGGGAATGCACCCAAGACGAAATTGATTTCCAGTATAAATACATGAAGGAGTTTACGGATATACTGGATTCATTTGGATACTCCGGTCCCGGGTATTTGAAAGCGTATATTCATCCGCCTTTTAAAGCAATTATTTTCAAGGCGACTCAGGTATTTGATCAATCACCGAAAGTTGGAACTGGTGGTGAAATCAAAACAGGACAATCATGAACCAATCGCAGGTCAAACTCGAAGAAATTATGCCGGCGCTTCAGGGAGTGATACCTTCTATCGTAGCGACATCTTCCCTTGAGCATATTCCCAACGTGACATATATATCGCAGATTTATTACGTCGATACGGACCATGTTGCCCTTTCATTCCAGTTTTTCAACAAGACGATCAAGAACGTGAGGGAGAACCCAATGCTCGTGGCAGTCCTTACATGCCCCGTGCACTATTCTCTTTACAAGCTGACATTGCGCTACAAGGAATCACAGACCTCAGGAGAGATATTTGATAATATGTCGATGCAGCTTGATGCGCTGGCTATCGTTCAAAAGAAAGAACATATCTTCAAGCTCAGGGCCGCAGATATTTATGAAGTGATATCAATTGTTCACGTTTGATTCGTGGAAAGTATGAGCGCTTTGGAAATCGAAAAACTTTCTTCATTGCTTGCCGAGTCAAACAGGAAAATGGAGATCTTCCGGAAGGTCTCCTTCGAGCTCAACAAGCTGGTAAATTTGCCGGAAAAACTACAGACCATTCTCGCGATTCTTGACGAGCAATTTGGGATGGCCAACAGCATGATATTAATTCCGGACCATGACAAACAAGTACTCACCGTTTTTGCCGGACATGGTTATGACGCGTCCATCATAGGTGAACAAGTTGCGTTTGGTCAGGGATTGATCGGGCTGGCCGCAGTTCGAAAGAAGCACATTAACCTAACGGGTATCCGTCGTAAGCAACACTATCTTGCGACCGTCAGCAACGAAGGCGATCTGAATTTTGTCAAGCCGATCGGATTGTCGGATGCGGAGAGCCAGGTAGCAATTCCACTGCTTGCGAACGATGAGCTCGTGGCCGTACTCATGGCAGAGAGTCGAAACTTCTGCGTTTATGACCAGTCTGATGAAAACTTTTTGATAACGCTGGCCCAGTCATTAGCGGTTTCAATTCAAAATTCTATGCTATACGACAGCATGGAGAAAAAGATCAAAGAGCGTACTGCAGAATTGCAGCACCTCAACAATACAAAAGATAAATTTTTCTCGATCATAAGTCATGACCTGAGGGGACCGGTAACATCCTTCCAGAGCCTTACTCGCCTTTTTAGCTATTACAACAAGGAAGGTCAATCCGACAAGTTTGAAAGTCTCTGCTCAAAAGTGGAGCAGTCTGTGGATACTCTCAATCACCTTCTTGAGAATCTTCTTGATTGGTCGTTGAGTCAGACCAATGGAATCCAATGTTCTTTCGAGGTTATTCAACTACGTGAGTTTATCCAGACCATCGTGGATATTTATCAACCGAATTTAATCGCGAAGGAGATCGAGCTGTCACTTAATGCAGACAACACGACTTGCATTAGGGGAGACCGTCACACACTAGCCACCGTGTTTAGGAATCTGATCAGTAATGCGATAAAGTTTACTCCGAGAAATGGATCGATACGAATTTCCTCGGCTCTCGAGGACGAGAAAGTTAGAATTGAACTGCGTGACACCGGAGTTGGTATGGATTGCCGAAGGTTGTTAAACGCGTTCCAGTTGCAGGGCCAGCGATCAACTTTTGGAACCGAAAAAGAAAAGGGTACGGGCCTTGGACTCGTGCTGGTCAAGGAATTTACCGAACTAAATGAAGGTACAATAGACATTCAAAGCGATCCTGGGTCCGGAACGATCATAACACTGCTCTTGCCGAACGGAAAGCCAACGCGTTAGTTTCAGTTATCTCATATTTATTAAAAAGACGTCGGTTATCATTCCTGCCGTCCTCCGAAGTTCATTCCTCACATCCTGCCGTTCATTCTAAAAAGTCGATCACTCATTGCATTGCTTCGCGTTTGATGTATCAAACCCTGAAAGTATGCCGTAAAGGAAGGTACAAAAACAAACCTTAACAACTACAGATATGAATCGACCCATAGTTACGGTAGCATTAACCGCAGCAGTTCTTTTCGCAGCATGCTCACCCGAAACCAAAAAAGAGGTTGCTGAAGAAGATGTATATGACATACCAACTCCACCAACGCCGCCTTCTCAGACGGAACTAATTGCCAGAGGTAAATACCTCGTGACCGTTGCAGGATGTAATGACTGTCATACTCCCAAAATCATGACAGACCACGGACCGGAGCCTGATCCTACAAGAACGCTTTCGGGACACAATCGAAGTGAAGTGTTGCCTCCACTGGAAAAAGGTGCTTCAAAGAAAGGATGGCTGATATTCAATATGAACCTAACCGCCTTTGCTGGACCCTGGGGAATGTCTTATGCAGCTAACCTCACTCCAGATGATACTGGAATCGGTGCATGGAGTTTTGAGAACTTCCTCACGGCTATAAGAAAAGGCAAGTACAAAGGACTTGAAGGAAGCCGTGATCTTCTTCCTCCGATGCCCTGGCAGATGTATAGAAACATGACGGATGATGACCTTAAAGCAGTGTTTAGTTATCTGAAGTCGTTGCCTCCGGTTAACAATATCGTACCTGCACCTAAATCTCCAGCCGACATCTAATGTGAAAACTTTAAAACCAAACGAATACCCGCTATGAAAAAAACAATCTTCACCCTAACAGCCCTGACACTTTTTCTGTCAGCTTTTACGACTAACAATTCTATGGTAACTGAAAAGAAAAAAAGAGCAACAACGTCCGAACAAATGGCAGAACGAATTGTGAGCGCGCTGCAACATGCTTCGGCGAAAGAGTACGCTTCTATGTTTCCTTCACTCGAAGACTTTAATGATATGATGAAGGAAAGCTCCGAGATCTACGGGACCTATCTGGCTGATGCGCAACGTGAATTCGCCAACAGCTATGAACATAAGCTTATTCCCACTGTCGAGCATGCATTCGAATTACTGATCGATGAAGGAAGATCAAAGGGTATCGAATGGAACAACATCCGTTACATCGGTACGGAACAGGAGGAGCAACCTAAACATCGTTTCAGCCCCATACCTGTGACTATAGTTTTCTCCTCAAACGGTGTTGAGCATCGGATATACGTCGAACGAGCATTGGTGATCAATGGCCAGTGGAACGTTAGCCAGTTTATTAAACTGATTTGATGATACGTATATTTCTTAAACTAAAACGGTCCCGAGATATCGGGACCGTTTTTTTATTTCTTATCTCAACTCCTAACTCCTAACTCCTAACTCCTAAATTCTAAATTCTAAATTCTAAATTCTAAATTCTAAATTCTAAATTCTAAATTCTAAATATTCAGACTCCATCCCGGACGATACTCATCCTTCACGAATTGATTCGCTGCGTCGAAATTGGTTATCTTCATATTCTTCGCATCCCACATCAATTTTTTTCTACCCGGATATCCTTCGCCATTCGGACCGCGCATACCATAGCTTCGAAGGGCGAGGTTACCCATTAGCACGGCCTCAGTCATCGGACCCGCATACTCAAATGGAGAGCTCAGTTGCATTTTTCCATAACCTTTGAGGCAAGCTTCCACCCACTGCGTATAGTGTGCCGCCTCAATACCTGGTATTCTGGGAATGGTTTGGGGTGGTAACGTATCTTTCATTCGAGACGACGGAAGTAGTACGGGAGCCGTGTTGTAATTACCCATCAGTTTACCTTTTGTTCCTATGAAGAGATAGCCACCGTCGGTATCGCCAAGCATTTCATCGGAAAGTAATTCTTCGGGACGCTCCGGCAACAACCCGCCGTCCATCCAGGTAACTTTAATGTTGCCTTTGCCGTCTTTTCGAGGAAACTTCAAGTGAGTGATTGAAGATGCCGGACAGCTGTCCTTGTAGTCAGCTTCTTCAAAGAAGCCCGACCATGCTGTTGTGGCGCTGCACTCCACTTCTGTGGGATAATCGATTGGCAGTATCCTGAAGGCAGCGTCCATGATGTGACACGCCATATCTCCAAGCGCACCCGTTCCGAAACTCCACCATCCACGCCAGTTGAACGGAAGATATATTGGATTGAAATCGATAAATTTTGCCGGGCCCAGCCAAAGATCCCAATCGAGTTCTTTTGGAATATCAAATTTTCCAGTAGGGGTAGGGATACCTTGTGGCCATACAGGTCGGTTCGTCCACGCCTTTACTTCAGTGACATCGCCAATCAGACCGGCATCAACCAGCTCTTTCGCGCGACGTACATGATCCGCCGATGCAAACTGATTACCCATTTGCGTCACGACTTTGTACTTCCTTGCCGCTTCAGCCAACATACGGGCTTCGTAAATGGAATGCGTGAGTGGCTTCTGAACGTAAACATGCTTGCTGCGTTGGATTGCAGCCATTGCCGCTACAGCATGTGTATGATCCGGCGTAGTAACAGAGACAGCGTCGATGTTCTTATTCTCTTTATCGAGCATGATCCTGAAATCCTTATAGTACTTGGCTGCAGGGAAGTTTTTGCGGGAATCCTTTGCCATACGATCGTCGACATCGCACAAGAAACTGATCTTTGCATTAGGATGTTTTGAAATGCCAAGCATATCGACAGTTCCTTTTCCTCCAACACCAATGCCCGCGACGTACAATGTGTCACTGGGGGCAATAAAACCCTTTCCCCCTAATGTAAACCTGGGAACAATAGTAAAGGCAGCCGCTGCCAGCCCTGCGTTCTTTAAGAATTCTCTTCGAGAATAGTTCACCTTCAATACATTCTTTTTTGGTGCCATGATGCATTGTAATTAATCCAGCG
>DATHIE010000370.1:0-7612 GCA_035316905.1 Chryseolinea sp.
ACATTCGTACGGTTTTCAGGTACGTGAAATAAGCATCGACAAAAGCGTCATTCACGTCGCGCAACTTGTAGTTAGCCGGGATCGGTGTTTTGCTGGTTTTGCTGGCCTGGTAAAAATCTTCCACCGTCGTTCGGGTCGATATGTATTCTTTGATGGTAGCTTTTTTGACGTGTTCGACATCGCGTTTATAATCCTTCACCCAATTGATGGCTTCAATGAACGTGAAGTTTGTAAAGTTAACGGAGTTGACTACTGCTTTCGGTATGTCGCTTTCAACGTAGGCATCGTGATGTAAAAGGAAATTGATATCGTCGATGTACTTTCGAGCGATGATCTGGCGCTGATCCGGACGGCAATCATTCAGGTCATTTTTGGCGACACGCTTGCGGACCATTTCTTTTTTACCAATGTCCCAAACGTAAAAGATGATGTACCAGGTGCCATTGCTTTGCACACTCCTCGCCTTCCGGTATGGATAGCCGGAAAGCGAGGTCAATGTCTTTCTACTGACCCTATTTTTTGTAGCGCATCTGCCACGCTCTCAGTTTTTTCTAAAAATAGGCCGTTTTTCTTCAAAAACGCATTTTTTTTCGTGGAGCCGGAGAGAATCGAACTCTATTTCAATGGCTTGATATTTAAAATATTTATAAGTTTTTATTGTAATTCACGCATTACGAACCGGTGAGTACTCTGTCCTGATTCCTTATGCAATTTAGAATTTTATAACTTATTACAATTCGCAAACCTGACTACACCTCTAGCTTTGTTTTCACTTCATTTTCCATATTTCAGACAAAGGTTTGGTGCCGGTTATATATGGAAGTAGATGCGATTACATCCAAGTTGGATTCGGCACTCTTAACCTTAACGCTTTCTGAAAAATCGGTTAATCGTAGTAAAGAACGAATTTTTTATTGCACTTGCACACTCTTTGCTGGTCAAAGAAAGCCCTTACATTTTTAGTAACGTTTAATCGCACATCCTCAATTATCCCATCACGGTTTGAAGTTTGCACAAATATTTCTCTTAGTTCCAAGTGCCAGTTCTTGGTGGTATCCTGAACGGCGGTTTGCATTTCACCTCAACTCAGCCTTTGCTACAATGCTTTCCACTTGCTCAACTTCCACTGCCTCTTGAATGGAGCTTTTAGTTTTTACATTAAAAAAGATAGAAATAAAAACCCTTTGGCTGTCTGAGGACTGGCCAATGAAATGAACCGCTATTTGAGGCGATTTTTGCAAAAAAGCATTCACTTCGTCTTCTACTTTGGAAGCAACATCTCCGGAAAATATCTTACAAATCAACATGAGAGTATTTATGTGAATTTGGGGTGATGAAATACCGACGTGAAGAAGTAACGCTTCTAGTTCCTTCAGTATGCGAGTTAATCATAATTACCCACTCGGTAAGACAAAAGTAGCATTCCACGGCCAACAAATCAATAAAAAACCACCCGATTTCTCGCTGTCTAAAACTCATTACAATTCAGGTTAGTTCCATTTCCAAATGTTTGAAGAACGAATTGTGGAACTAGCACTTATCATGACATTTTCGGGCTTTCAATTTTTGGACGTCGTGATGCTTTTACGTTATGAATGTACGACAGATGGATTCTAAGCAACTTAGAACAATGCTTTTCGTGTTACGATGTGTTACCAAGTAACTCATCAGTTTCTTGTAGAACTCTTTAAATGATAATAAAATGGAAACAACAAAATTCGAAACAACCATAAAGTGCTCAGGATGCGTAGCGAAGGTAACTCCCTTCCTGAACGAAGCTCTAGGGGAAGACAACTGGAAAGTTAACTACAACAATCCTTCAAAGGTACTAACAGTCGTTGGTGAAAAAAACAACGTTAAAGTTACTCAGGCTGTTGAGCGGGCTGGGTATAAAGCAGAAAAGATTTAATAACTCTAAGGGCTGGGATTTCAAACCAGCTCTTTCTATTTCATCTCAGTATGTGTGGAAATTTCCAAATAGGCAATCAGGTCGTAATTGTCTGATAACATCGTTTCGGAAAACTGGGTAGTCTCCTGCGGTCGGGAACCAATTGATCTAAAACCTTTGGATGAACTTACGATTACCTTAATTGAAGGCTGCCTCAAGTCCAGGATAAAATTGTCAACCTTTGCTTTTGAAAACAAGTATTCATAGGTACCGACATAGGATGGATGAACCTCATAATATTTTTTATCGCCATACGCAGCATAACTACCTGTATTGAAAGTGAAACCAATATTAAGGTACTCAGTACCGTTCGCTGATTTCAAAAACTGTCCCATTTTACCAGTTGCCCTAGTGATGTGGGAGTTGTCAGCAGAAACAATCAAATGCCCATTGGAACAATAATTAGAAAGTAACCATTGAATATTTTCAGCCATATATTCATCTCTGCTTTTTAAATGAAGTGAAAGTCCGAGATTTTGTTTAAGAATCAAAGCGCATCTCTTTACTTCCAAAATCAATTCTTTAGAGTATGTTGGAGTGGCATTTGCATTTAATCCATCTGCGTATTTCTGTAAGGATTCGGCAAGGTTATAAGCTTTTGCTAAATCCGGTTGTTCTCTTTTTAGTTCGGAAGTAATCGAATCTAATTTTAGCACCAATTCATTGTCGTGCTCGTTGGCAATTACTAGTAGCCTGTTAAGCGCGGCAGTTTTATCCTGCATATCGAATCCCCTGAATTGAACTTTGTTTTTTGCAGTTTGATTGTGGTGCTTAATCCACTCGATAATATCAATCATGTCCTGAGTTCTCCAACTTGGATAAACTAGATTACTCAGTATATTCTCAATAGTCCCAACTTCTTTTGTTGTCACATATTTATTAATGACATCAGCCTCAATCGAAGGGCTCTCAAGTGCAAACATTGAATACCCTTTCTCTTGCACTAGGTATTGGACTAGCCGGAGTTTTAGTTTGTAAATTGAAGAAGATCCGTGGGAGTTTTCTCCCAGAGCAATCACCTTAGGATTTCCTACTGCTTTATTTAAAGCTTTTAAATCGTCCAATCGAGAATTCGCATTGAGATCCTTAATCGGAATCAACGACCTATTTAGGGTATTAATTTCATCTTCAGTTGGACCTGGAAAATGAGCTCCTTTATCCCCTATCGCAGTTCCATTAATTTCTATCGAAACACCATCGAAGTTGATATTACCACTTCCAATAACTATCAAAGCAATTAGCAGTTTGTCAGAATTGTATTCCGCTGCAATTGATGTTTGATTTTCTAATTTGTTCCATTGATTCGTTACCGGATCTTGCAATGGCACCAATTTCGGCCTCCCCTGAGGGTCTTTAAATCCAAGCATTATTTGTAGAGAGTCAAATTGATTAGCTTTCACAAAGCCAGTAACTTTTATGGCTTTGCCCTTAATTATATTTGCCGGAAGCGCAAGGAAAACATAAGCCTCCCCATTTTTAAGTCGGATCGCCAAACTTTTTTTCCCTGAATATGGATTGCCGAGACTATCGACCCACCCGTGATATTGTCCTTCGCCCTCAATGACCCATTTTCTGGGCTGACCTTTATAAACATGATGTTCGAAATCAAGATTTAAAAACTCTTGGGCGGACAACTGAAGATTACTTATTGCAAAAAGAAATAGAATAATGAGGCTGTTTTTCATTTCTAATGGGTTTAAGCTTTATGTTACCGGTAATCAAGCAAAAGGTTACAATGCCTGTTTCGAGACCAACCAAAAAGAATAAAAGAGCAAAAAAGTTGGGTTTTTCCTCCACATTAGCCAAAAGCGAGACCCCGTTATAGGCGGGAATCAAGTATTTTGTTGTCATTACTCTACACAACAGAGCAATAGTGCCTTACTTCCACCTTTGGTCAAGTATCGAAAAACTTCCTAATGTGCCTCAGTTTCCTTAAGACAAGGAATTGACGTGTGCATTATTCATTTCCTTGAATGATCCTGCTGTTGGCACTATGTGGCATGAAAATTTCACTCATTGCGTAGGCACATTCTTGAACGATCATATTTTCATTCTTCTCTTGCATATCAAAACAAGTCTAGATCTGAGGACTTGGACAGATGTATCGAACGACAATACAACTATGCAGAATTAACCAGATGGAGTCCGTTGATGCCCTGGATTCTTCAGGCTGGAGCTGATAAAAATCATCTTTTGTTCCAGCGTATATCAGTAGCTAGAAATCACTTTTATAACAGATTGCATAAATTTTAAACAAAAACAACTATGAAAACAAAATCGCTTTTAATGTTCATGCTGATGATTTTCGCGTTTGCACAACTTAAATCGCAAGAGCTTCCTCCAAAACACAGAGGAATGCATCCTATTCTAAAATCTGACGGATCTGTCGTTGATGAATCAGGCAAACCCCTCGGATCAATTAAGAATGGAAAAGTATGCGATGTGACTGGAAATGTAATCGGGGTAATTTCAGGTCATGGAGATGTGACAACTTCTAGCGGCAAAAGCATTGGTCAAATTCAAAAAGATGGAAGCTTCAAATCCATGAAGGGCCACGTAGTAACAACTGATCCAGACGGTGTCGTAAAAGTTGCAGGAAAGGAAGTTGCGCAAGTTGAAGCTGGCTATAAAGACAAAGGCCACGGATGCGCACTTCATTGCTTTTTCAGCGCTGAAAACGAGGACGCGAAGACTATCGACAGTGATATCAAGAAGCAATAAAGCGTACAACCAGACGCTATCTTGGTAAAACGCATTCGGTTGATAGGCACCTATTGCACTCCGGAGTAATAATTCAATCCTAAAGTTTAATCATCAAAATCGTCATAATTGGCCGATTTTAGGCTATTTTCAAGGAATTTTATAACCGAATACCCGTACAGTATAAATCCCTAGTCCTATAAATCCGTTACTTTTGAGTAATTAATGAAAGCAGTCCGTTCCATATCAGCCATTATCCTCGCCATTATGGTGTTGGTTTCCTCAACCAGCTTTATGATCGGTATGCATATCTGCATGGGTGAGGTTCAGAATGTTGCTTTGTTCACTAAAGCTGATGGCTGTGAAAAGGAGAAAAGTCTTCATCCATGCCATCGGCACACAAAAGCACCTTGCTGTGAAGATGAAACGGTTATTCACAAAGGTGAAGACTTCAAAGCCTCAATGGCAAAAGTCGAACTCACCGCTCCGACATCTATTTACATTGACCAACCCTTAGTTCTTATCTCTGAAGTAATTCCTTCTGTGCCAGTCTCGCGCATTCAACATTACAACTACGATCCACCTTTGCGATCTTGGGACCTTACGGTCGAGCATCAAGTTTTCCTGATCTGATTTACATGTTATCGTTTTGAAGAGTGTTCTACTCTTCCTGTAATCGCTATGTCTTAGCGAATAACAATTCTCTTTTTACATTCTTCATTTTAAGTCATGATCGAAAGCTTAATTTCATTCTCACTTCAAAATAGATTTCTAGTGTTGTTTGTTGCTATCGGGCTATTTCTCTGTGGAGTCTATTCTGTGAGATCCATGATTCTTTCATTCTCCTGCAATACCTTAAGCTTTCTTTCTGCAACCAGCCATTGTTATTAATTGAGCTTTAAACCTAATGACTACACAATTACTCATTCGCAAAACGCATCGATACCTAGGAGTTTTTATTGGAATACAGCTTCTCGCATGGACGATTAGCGGGCTGTATTTCAGCTGGAATAACATCGACAACGTTCATGGCGACCACATGCGAAAGAGTCCTCATTTTTTGGATGCCAAAATTGAAGTGGTGTCACCGTCTCAGGCTATCAAACAACTTGAAGCATCAATCAAATTGGATTCTATACATTCGATACATTTGATCAATATCACCAATAAACCTGTATACCAAATTGCATATTTCTCTGGACATGCTGGCGGAGGTGCACATCCTCATGCGCATTATGCATTAGCTGATGCAACAACCGGTCAAATGAGAAAGCCCCTGACAAAAGAAGAAGCAATCTTGGTCGCAACAGACAATGTTGTTAGTGGTGCCATAGTGAGCGATGTAAAACTATTAGAGCGTACGGACCGTCATGATGAATTCCTGGAACGGCCATTGCCAGCATACGCAATAACTTTTAATAACCCTGATTGCACTGTCTACATAAGCACTGAACTTGGAACTTTTCAAACAATTCGTCACAACCAATGGCGCGTGTTCGACTTTCTTTACACGTTCCACACGATGGACTATCAAGGCATCGATAATTTTAACAACTGGTTCCTGAAAATATTTTCTGCACTAGGTATCATTACGGTCCTTTCAGGATTTACGCTGTTTTATGTTTCATCAAGAACGATAAGGAAAATAACCCAATAACTATGAAGCTGAATCTATTCATTCTCGCATCGATATTTACCATATTAGGAAGCGCTTGCAATTTCAAGAAGGAATCGACAGGACACAATCATGGCACCTCACCATCGGCAACTGAAGCTGTCGCAGATACGGTCAAGAAAAGTATTTCAAAGGAAGAGCACGCACAAATTGGTGGAACACATTTTACAATAAAATATCATGCTCCAGCAGTGCGCGGAAGAACGATCTGGGGTGGCCTTGTTCCATATGATGAAGTCTGGGTAACTGGCGCACACTCCGCGACTTCATTGGAAATTGATAAAGACATTACAATCAATGGAACAAAGGTTCCTTCCGGAAAGTATGCATTGTTCACAATTCCAGGAAAGGAACAATGGACGATCATCATCAACAAGAATTGGGATCAACACCTTTCCGATGATTACGACACAAAAGAAGACGTTACGAGGCTTCAGGTTAAACCACAAACTCTTCCGAATGTGCAGGAACGGCTTAAATACACCATCTCACAAAGTGGCGATTCGAAAGCAACTATTGATATCAGCTGGGAAAAAGTGAAAGTGACTTTACCTGTAGACGTTTACTAATTCACCATGGCACAAGAACATCGTCAACAATATACTTGTCCAATGCATCCCGAGGTATTCAAAGATGCACCTGGCCAATGTCCTAAGTGTGGAATGAATCTGGTCCCGGTAAAAAAGGAACCCCCGAATACTAAGCATGAGCATGGTTCTCATAATCATTCAGTGGCCAGTAAACAGGACGACGATATGGCGGCACATGATCATAAATCAGCTGATGGTCACGCGCGTCATGCGGGAATGATTGATGATTTCAAAAAGAGATTTTATGTAGTATTAATTCTTACTATACCCATCATGGCTCTTTCTCCAATGATTCAACATTGGCTGAAAGTCGACTGGATGTTCCCGGGTTCAAACTATGTTCTGTTGATTTTATCTTCCGTAGCTTTCTTCTATGGTGGCTGGCCATTTCTTCAAGGGCTCGTAACGGAAATAAAGGCAAAGGCGCTTGGCATGATGACATTGGTAGCAGTGGCTATCACTGTTGCGTATGTCTACAGCGTAGCGATTGTACTTGGCCTGCCGGGTATGGACTTCTTCTGGGAACTCGCAACACTTATTTTAATCATGCTTCTCGGCCACTGGATCGAGATGAAATCAATTATGAGTGCATCCCGGGAACTTGAGTTATTGGTCCAACTCATGCCGTCCGAAGCTCATCTCGTTCAGGGAGATCATGTAATGGATGTAAAAACAGACGCACTGAAAGCGAATGATGTT
>DATHIE010000371.1:0-4576 GCA_035316905.1 Chryseolinea sp.
TACTTGGACTAAATATCCCAGGCTATTAATATTCCGTCGTCCAGTTTATTGAATCCATACGAGGAATATCAATTTATTTGAATATTGTTATACCCCATCCACCGTTTGAGAAAACCAGTAAATCTTCTGAGGTGATCTTCATTGAGAAATATATTGGACCAGGTATCAAAACGATCACACTGTACGCCAAGATAGAAAAGGAAAACACAGAGCCCTGCCATAGGTAGTATCCTTTTTTCCTCTTCACTTATTTGTTGGATCGACTCGTATCCGCTTAGGAACGCCTCTGCTTTGTGCTTAAACTCTACTTCATCCAGGTTAGTATTATAAAGTTGAAACATGAAATAGGCGATATCCAGACATAGCCAGCCATTCCCACAAAAATCAAAATCGAAAAGCGTTATACCATCATCGTTGTCGAAATGCAGGTTATCAAACCAGATGTCCATATGGACTACGCCGGTCCTTAATGACTTCAAGTTCACTTTCTTATACTCCAGGGTGAGATATTCTTTCAACATCGCCACAAATTTCATTTCGTCGATATTGGGTGAAAAAATGGATTGAGTTCGTTTCAGAGAATCCTCCACCAACGTTTTTAAATCATAGGTAGTGCGCCTTACCTGGAAATTTTCCGTGAGCTTATGAATCATCGCCATAGTCACTCCGATTGTGTGACTCGCCTGCGCGTTGAATTTCGGAACCTTTTTTCCCTCGGCATAAGATAACAACGTTGCATAACGAATTCCTTCCAGGGCATTGATCTCCAGGACAAATTCTCCATTGCGGTCTGGCATTGGATAGGAAACGGGAATGCCGTTGCTTTGAAGATATCTCAATAGCCTCAACTCTTCCGATACTTCCAGTTTGGTTCTCCAGTTATGGGTGTAGATGCGGAGGACGTATTTATCACCACCATCTGTCACCAGATACAAATGATTCATCCCGGTACGAAAGAGCTTACACGATGTCTGGATGTCGAGCTTGTATTGTTCCTGGAGCAACTTAGCCAAATGCACGGCGGACAGGGTGGTCTCTGTAGCGGGAAATGAGAAGGTCATATAGAGCTATCGTAGATTAAAAAACAAAAATAATGAATTGAAGGTATCTCGTGGACGTCTCAAGACATTCAAATATTCTCCTGGTGCTGTCGTTAGTCCTGAAACTTTCTGGATACGCACCATGCCGCACGTCAGCAGAATCGAACATCGATCAGGATATCAGCGGACTGAACTGGGGCTGCGCGCTTTCGGCTATCCTGCAACCTACGGACTGGATGCACCCATAAAATCAAGTAAAGACGCTCGTGGTAAATTAGAACCGTCATTCCCGGAGTAATTGGTAGTCAAATTTGTAATTGGTTTTCACCCCGCTTACTGTTCGAATAATTCGAAACTCCAACTTGTAATTAGATTTTACCGGCTGGCTATCGCGCATGGCCGGGAGCCAGTTATCGTCAAAAAGTTTTACTAATCTCAATCCCTCCTCTTCCATCGAGGTACGAGCATTGCTTTGCAGTATTTTTATGTCGCCAACTTTTCGGTTTGTATCGATCGAGAATTGAAAAACCACAGATGATGAGTCCTTCCGTATTTCTTTTGTGCCAGACTCAAAATCAAATTCATAGAACAAAAAGTCGGCGAAGTAATCGGAGCCACCAATGAAAAGTGCAGGTCTATCCTTGTTATAATTGAGGGAGTCCTCAATTGATGAGTCAAAAATAAGCACCGACCGGCTAAAATTATATCGTTGTTTAATATTACCATCAAAATCAAAACCAATCCATTCTCCAACTCTTTTATCATTCAAATACTGCCCAACCCATCTTGGTCGCAGGTCCTTTTGCTCAATATTGATGTTTAGCGAGTCAGGGCGTTGTTTCTTGCCAAATTTTTTAGATGAAACAAAATTGGCGATCGTGTCCAGATAAAAGGATCCCCAGACGCCGTTCTTCCTGTCATTCACGTATTGCCCCTTCATCTTCAGGCTGTTATTTCTATTAACCTTACCAAAGGGGGACGCCGAAACCTTATAGTAATATTCCCACATCCCCACCTTCTTGCCTCCTTTGTAAGATCCTGATTCGAGGACCGCAATACCACCAAATCCATTCATGTACTTAACATACGTGCCCTCCTTAACGTCGTTGTCTGACGCAAGTACATAGTATTCTTCGTTGAATTCTCTGCCTTTCTTTGGAACAAATTTTGTTTCCTGAGAATACGACTCGATAGTGGTCAGAATGAATATTCCGGTAATCCATCGCATAACATTAGTTTTGTTCATATCACCAACAACGAAGTTCTAATGAGATCTAGGATTTCGACAGCAGCTCTTGCAATGCCCTATCCATCTTCTCAAATCCAAAGCTTTCCACAACGTTCGCCATAAGCCTTTCGATATCCTTGAGATTCAAATTACCAATACTTCCTTCATGTGTGTGATTCACACTTGTCTCAGGATTGTATTTTCCGCTTTCAATATCCAATCCAACTTTCTTATACGCATCGCGGAACGGTACACCGGACAGAACAAGCTTGTTCACTTCTTCAACACTGAACAGGAACTTGTATTTTTCATCACTAAGGATATTTTCCTTCACCGTAATATTCGAAAGCATTAGCTGAGTCATTTTTAAACAATCTTTCAAATGTTGTATCGCCGGAAAAAGCATCTCCTTTAGCAGTTGCATATCGCGATGATAACCTGATGGAAGGTTGGCTGTAGCCAACGCGATATCATTCGGCAAAGCCTGAAGCTGGTTACAACGCGCCCTGATCAGCTCAAATACATCGGGGTTCTTTTTGTGAGGCATGATACTCGAACCGGTCGTCAGTTCATCCGGGAAACTGATAAATCCAAAGTTCTGATTCAGAAACAGGCAGGCATCCATGGACAGCTTGGCCAACGTAGCGGCTATGTTCCCCAAAGCGCCAGCCACTATTTTTTCAGTCTTACCCCTTCCCATTTGAGCATAAACGACATTGTAGTTAAGATCTTCAAATCCCAACAACTCGGTTGTCATCTTGCGGTCGAGGGGAAAGGATGAGCCATAACCCGCCGCCGAACCTAACGGATTCTTATTTACCACTCTGAAAGCAGCCTGCAGCGTGATCATATCATCCACCAGGCTTTCTGCATATGCACCAAACCACAGCCCGAAAGACGACGGCATCGCCAGCTGAAAATGGGTGTAGCCAGGAAGCAGGTAATCTTTGTGCTTTTCGCTTTGATCTATCAGGAGAGAGAACAACGCTCGTGCTTCGTTCACTATAGCTTTGATCTCTTGTCGTAAAAAGAGTTTTATATCCACCAGCACCTGGTCGTTACGCGAGCGACCGCTATGGATCTTCTTGCCAACGTCGCCGTATTTTTTTGTTAACTCAAGCTCTACCTGCGAATGAATATCCTCTACACCTTTCTCTATCTTAAATGTACCGGCGACAATCGCATTGTGAATTTCCTTTAACCCGGCAGTCAGTGTAGTTAATTCCTGACTAGTTAAAAGGCCGATGGATTGAAGCATGGTGATATGTGCAAGCGATCCCAACACATCAGCCTTCGCCAGAAAAAGATCCATTTCCTGGTCCCTGCCAACGGTGAATCTTTCTACTTCGTGAAGAGACGCTTTATCTTTTTGCCATAGCTTCATGATCGCTGCATTTAGTTTGAGCCGCCAAGGGCGCGTATAATCTCATCGGTGGTCTTTATCGACGCGTACTCACCTGCCAAATTAGATAATGAAATCTGTTGCACCAACCCCGAATCATACATACTTCCATCGATACCGCGTTTGTTAAAACAGGCAACTGCATCTGAAGCAACTGTTGTATCAAAGCCCAGATCTCCCGCATGGCGCACAGTGGCCTCAACGGAATTGTTCGTGACAAATCCGCAGATCACCAACACACCAATGCCCTGGTCCGTCAGGTACTTTTCCAGATCTGTTCCGGTAAAAGCGCTGGTCGTAGATTTTTTCACGTGCTTATCATCCGCTCTCATTTCAACAAAGTCTTTCAGGTCGTTTCCCCGCTGTCCCGGACGAAATGGCGACAAGGCAGACTTCGAACTGTGCTGAACTACCACCACCGGCAACTTATTTCGTCGCCAGTGAGATAATAACCGTTCGATATTTTGCTCAGCCTCAGGGTTGTTTCGGTTTCCACCCCAATGATCCACTTCATCGATACCAACCTGCACATCGATAAGGATCAAACCCGGAGCGGATACTTTGCTCATTGAAGAATGATATTATCGAGAAGTTTAATGTACGTTTGGATTCCCTTTTCGATTTCGTCTACGAAAATATATTCATCCGCGGAATGCGACCGGGCAGAATCTCCCGGACCAATTTTCACGGACGGCACGGGGATCAGGGCTTGATCGGAAGTGGTCGGCGAACCATATAACTTCAACTTCATTTTTCTGGCGGATTGAACCAACGGGTGGTCCATCGATATACCGGAAGATCTCATTCGCAATGATCTGGGTTTTACATCAGACGATACGTGCGATTGTATCACCAGCAACGCCTCCTCGAGGGTATACGCATCTGTAACTCTTACATCAACCGTAA
>DATHIE010000372.1:0-6678 GCA_035316905.1 Chryseolinea sp.
GATGATAAAGGCGACTATAAATCAATGGAAAGATTCTTGCCGAAAGAAAACTTCAGTAGTGCCATCGATATGAAATTCAGCCCTATTGGCGATCTATATGTTCTTGAATACGGATCCGCATGGTTCCGGGGAAATGAGAACGCGCAGATTGTTAGGATCGAATTCAACGGAGGAAACAGAAAACCGGTAGTTCATGTAGCGGCTGACAAAACCGTGGGCGCTATTCCATTTGCCGTTAAGCTATCATCGGCAGGAACTCTTGATTACGATGAGTATGACAAGAACGCGTTGAAGTATGAGTGGGTAGTGAAATCGGATAACGGCTTTGAAAAAGTCCTAACCGAAGCTAATCCCACTTTGACGCTGGACAAAGCCGGAACATACGCTGTTAATTTCACTGTCACGGATTCGAAAGGCGAAAAAAACGGCCAGATGCTGGAGTTAAAGGCGGGTAACGATGCACCTGTTGTCGACATTGATATTTCGCAGGGGAACAAGACCTTCTTTTTTCAAAAAAGCAAAATTGCGTATAGCGTGAAGGTGGCTGACAAGGAAGATGGTACTCTTGCTGAAGGAAAAATAAAAAGTAATGAGGTAGCTGTCAATTTCGATTATGTTCCGGAAGGATTTGATTTGATAGAAATCGCGCAGAACCATCGGGCAGCCGACGAATGGGCAGTGTTCTCTGCGGGACAGAACCTGATAAACAAGAGCGACTGTAAATCCTGCCACCTGATGGATAAAAAATCTGTCGGACCGAGCTACCTCGATATCGCTGTTAAATACAAGGGCAATAAAAAGGATCAGGAAAGGATAGCTTCGAAGATAATTGAAGGAGGAAGCGGAGTTTGGGGAGACCATGCCATGAGCGCGCATCCCCAGATCACGATGCAGGACGCAAACACGATAGTGAAGTATATCGTTGGACTGGCCGAAAAGAAATCTTCAGCCAAGGAGCTGCCACTTTCTGGCACCTTTGTAACTACCTCGCCGCAGGATGACAATGGTCGAGGTGGATACTTACTAAGAGCTGCTTATAAAGATCGAGGAACGAAGGACCTTGGTTCAATTGCAGCTGAAAAAATTATTCCTCTTCGTAATCCGGTTGTTGATCCGGAGAAAGCCGACTCTTCAAAAGGCGTGCTGCTGATGACAACTCCTAGGCGGTCAGTGAACATGGTAGGCTCGGGAGGGCACCTGGGTTATCGCGGTCTTGACATGAATGGAATTAAAGAAATTGAAGCGTTAGTACAGGCATCGCCGCGTTCCGGAGCTTCTGGTGGAACGATTGAAGTTCATATCGATTCGCCTGATGGAAAACTTGTCGGTACCTCTGAGCCAGTGATTCCCCGGGAAGTCAACTTCCGACGACTGATGGCAAATAACCCACAGCCGTCAGCACAAAACCGCAGGAATACAGGAGCACCAGCTCCACAACCTGATTTTGCGACGAGGATGAGAATGTCGTCCATCCATGCCGTTATTCCAATCGAAACTGTTGAAGGAGTTCACGATGTCTACTTTGTTTTCAAGAATCCCCAGGCAGCTTCAAATCAGATTTTGATGCAGGTCAATGAGATCGAATTCCGTCAGAATGTGTCTCCGCCGAAAGTGCGGTAGTTAAGGTATAAGGTATAAGGTATATGGTATAAGGTACCACCCCAACTCCCGCCTCCGCGAGACGCTACGGACGGGCAGGCATAACTTAAAACTACTGGTTTGTCAGCCCCGTTTGGGGGCCAAACCGATCGGTATTTGAAATAAAGAGAAAATCCGTTCCGGAATTGGGACCAAGGAAGATCAGAATGCCCTAAAACGGGCTCATTTGGAGGTTTGACTGCGCGGCACAGTATTTAGAGATAACTGTGTATCAAACCAACTAAACAAATGAAAACGACATTCCTAGTATTCTTCTTCCTGATGGTAGCTGCCTCCATCGTCTTCGCCGGTATTTATGTCTTCTTCCAACCCATGGTAGAAACAAATGCAATGGCCTTCTCAATCGGCATGGTGAGCATAATGGTTATCGGTATGCTGGGAATGATGAATAGCATTATTTCAGCAACTACCGTTGAAAGGCAAAAGATCTACTAAAACTATACAAGGCTTAATCTAATCTAAAGGCTCCCCGACTTGTCGGGGGGCCTTTCTTTTTTTGTATAAGGTATATTTGTTTCGAAAATGAATTTTTTGGGTGACAGTAAAGAATCCATCTTATAGAAAGATCATTCATATCGACATGGATGCGTTCTACGCCTCTGTAGAGCAAAGGGATAACCCTGCCTATCGAGGTAAGCCTATAGCTGTTGGTGGATCGCCACAGGGGCGGGGAGGAGTGGTGGCAACGGCCAGTTATGAAGCCAGGAAATTCGGGGTTCGCTCGGCAATGCCATCAAAGAAAGCCCTGGAGCTTTGTCCGGATGTGATTTTTGTAGGACCGAGATTTGAAGTTTACAAAGCTGTCTCAACGCAGATCCGGAACATCTTTGAACGGTATACCGATTTGATAGAACCTCTCTCGCTTGACGAAGCTTTTCTTGACGTTACCGAGGACAAGCAACAGATCGGTTCTGCTATTGATATTGCAAAAGCAATAAAGCAAGCAATAAGAAATGAACTGCAGCTGACAGCTTCGGCAGGAGTGTCCATCAATAAGTTTATTGCAAAGATCGCTTCCGATATGAACAAGCCAGATGGCCTTACATTTATCGGACCCTCAAGGATACAGTCATTTATAGACGACCTTGGTGTGGAGAAGTTCTTTGGCGTTGGCAAAGTAACTGCTGAAAAAATGAAACGCATGGGATTGCACACAGGCGCTGATCTGAAAAAGCTTTCAGAACCGGAACTCGTGAGGCACTTTGGAAAGGCGGGGAAATTCTATTACAACATCGTGAGGGGAATCGATGAACGCCAGGTTCAGCCTCATCGCGAAACGAAGTCTATCAGTGCTGAGGATACTTTTGCTTATGATCTTAAAGATCTAGATGAGATGCATGATGCAGTTGATACCCTTTCGCAAATCGTTTATGAAAGGGTTCGGCGTCACGGTTTGAAAGGCAGAACGGTTACATTAAAGATCAAGTTTCACGACTTTAAGCAGATCACAAGAAGTCAATCCTTTCCGCAGCCTTTCGCTGATTTGGAAACTATCCGGACAACGGGGCGAAAACTGTTAGGGTCTACAGACCTTGAAGAGAAGAGAATCCGGTTGTTGGGAATAGGTGTATCAAATTTCGAGGGGCAGGTAGAGACCAGCGATGGGCAGCTGCGAATTGAATATTAGTGATCTTTGCTAGTAGAAATCATTCGGTTGGGTTTGTCCCTGAAGTCAGTGAGTTACAATATGATATTAGCGTTGTCAAGTCGGATTCGTTGCCAAAATTCACATTGTTTTCTGAAATAAAAATTTGAATTGCCTTCTTGTGTTCGGGGTACAGTTTGTGTAAGGATGTTTTCGTCGGTTTGAATAATTTATTTTTCTGAGCAAGAAAGAAATAGTCGTAATCTTTTCTGAAATAGACATCTTCATTTTGCAAGAAGAGTCTAACTATATTCAGTTTGAAACGGACAACCACCTTTATGGGACCCTCCTTTGAAACGATTAAACAGTATCCTTCTTTATGATCGCGGAAATACAAATCAGATTCAATGCGCACATACTCGACGATGTTTGCACTCTCATCGAGTGCCAGCGTGTCTCCATTTTCATTAATAAGCTGGATCGTGGCGTAAAGCAAATTGTAATTCAAAAGTATGACAGGTGACTTTTCCCCCATCGGCAAGACTAGCATACCTTTTTGGAAGTCCGGATATTGGAATTGAACTGTGTCGGGCAGGACTTTCGCCGGATGTTTTCCCGCTTTTATCAGGTAGGTCGAGCCTTGACTATATGCCGTTAATGAAAAGATCAAGGCACCAAACAAAAGTGCTTCAATTTTGGCGAAGAGTTGGGTGCGAGATTGAAAAGCCTTTTGCATAACGATTCCTCATCCAAATTTACACTATTTACCTAACAAGACTTATCGGTTTGTAATAATTGAGAAAGCGTTTATCTTATAAAATATTCCATCCCAAAAACCTATGACACCAGAAAAGAAAATCAATCGCAGAAAATTTATAGGATCTGCAACGGCGGCCTCAATAGCATTTACCATTGTTCCACGCCACGTCCTCGGAGGTCCTTCTTTTATTCCTCCAAGCGACAAACTCACGATAGCTTACATCGGATGCGGTACACAGGGATTGAGAGAAATGGCTGAGCTGATAACAAACCCGAAAGTCCAGATCGTTACGGTATGTGATCCGAACAAGAGTAGTACCGATTACATCGATTGGTCAGCGGAAGGGATCCGAAACAGTATCCGCAAGACACTTGGTGATGACACGTGGGGAAAGGGCTTCGATGGGATACCGGGTGGAAGGGATGTAGCCCAGGATTTTGTGGATAAGTATTATTCGAAAGATAAGGCTGCAAAATTCAAGGGCTGTACCTCCTATGTTGATTTCCGCGAGCTTTTAGAAAAGGAAAAAGATATTGATACTTGCAAGATTATGACCCCTGATCATCTGCACGCAACGATTTCTATTGCTGCGATGAAAAAAGGAAAACATATTGTAATCCATAAACCTATCGCCAACCGCATCTATGAATCGCGGCTTACCATTGACACTACCAAAAAGACGGGAGTAAGCACGCATCTGTTAGCGTGGAGTAAGCGCACTGGCCTTGACACGGTGAAACAATGGATAGCTGACGGCGCGATCGGAAAGTTGAAAGAGATCCACAACTGGTCATACCGTCCGGTTTGGCAGCAATGGACTTCGAATCCAACGGATACTCCGCCAATTCCGAAAGATTTCAATTGGGATCTCTGGTTGGGGCCAGTCCCAGAAAGACCGTATCACCCGAACTACACACACTGCGTTTTTAGAGGTTGGTATGATTTCGGCGGAGGAAGTATAGCCGACATGGGGCACTATAGCCTTTGGCCGCTTTTCCTTACGCTGGGGATAAACAGTCCTGCGTACAGTGCAGAAGCATACGCAACGACCACCCGTACCGTTGTAAATCACGTAAGTCGCGCCGTTGAAAATAATGTCGCCTTTCCGTATTCCAGCATCGTTCGTTTTAAGTTTGCGCAACAGCCCTCATTGCCAGCGTTTGATTTGTTCTGGTACGATGGTGGCATGAAACCACCGACTCCTGAGGAAATGGAAATTGACGGAAAAGACCTTCCTCAGGAAGGAATGATGTTCGTGGGGGATAAGGGTAAGATCCTTGGAGGATTCCGCTGCGAAACACCGGTTCTCATTCCCGAAAACCGGATGAAGACTTACATGGTTGACCGGATTGTGCCTGCCGAAGTTAATGATCGGTCCGACGATACATGGATCGATGCCTTTAAGAATAAAAAGCAATCGCCTGGCAGTTTTCTTCTGGCAGGACCGATATCAGAAACCATAAACCTTGGAGCAATTGCGCTTCGTGCACGGAAAAGAGTCGTCTACGATGCAGCAGCCATGAAGATCACTAATGTACCAGAAGCCAATCAATACTTAACGCGAGAGTATCGCAAGGGATGGGAGCTTTAATAAACTCTGCCGTCTGGATACAAGTACGTAAGCATTGGACAATAGGGTTATTGATGCTGGTTTTTGTCTCCGGCTGCACGCCCTCGCGCAGATCTGAAAGAGACTTAATTAAGCATTCTGGAATGGCTTCCGTTGAAGACTTTGTTTCTAGCCTTCACGTTGATTCAATAAATGGTACTTATCCTGAGACCACTGTTGCAGCGGTGTCGCCTGGATTGGTCAAAGTCACATTAAGGTTTCAACTGGCGGATTCCGTTTGCCAGGATGATTGGAAGATAGCGATCAAACCGGCGTTTAAGCCTACTTTTTTTTGGAGTCCGCATCTATCGCCTACGGACAAGAATATCATTGCACAACATGTATTCCGGGCGCCCGCATTAATTGTCGCTGACGGTCAAAAACAACTTACCATCATCCCAGATCTTGATCTGCTTCGGACAAAACCGCCATTGAATTGGTATATGGACCTTGATGCTCTGGACAATACTCTCACTATTGGATTAAGTCGAAGTAAGGTTACTAAGCACGTTCTTTTTGAACGCGACTCAGGGATGTGCCTTCCACCAGCATTTGAATTTGGATTTTACATTATGACAGACACAGATAGTGCGAGTCTCGCAGATCCATGGCGGCGGCCACTTGCATTCCAATGGGAATTGTGGGGCAGGCCTCTATTCAAACAAGGTGAACCTATTGACGGAAGCCTCGAACCATATGTGAAACACACCTACAATTGGGCGTTCAAAACGTGGAGCAAGAATGTGTGGCAGGAGTTTGAGTTGGGAAAGAAAAAAGTTGGTGCTCCCGTCTTTATTGTCAACGTGACGCAAAGCCCTAACTATACAGGCGACATCAATGAACGAGAGTTCCGGTCTATCTGGAACCAGGCGTGGTTTAGTTCATTGCGCTCTGCACAAGGCGTATACCGTTATGCCAAAAGAACCAACGATACGGAACTGTTACAGAAAGCAATAATGACAAAGGAGTTGGCACTGCTTTTCCCACAACGCGATGGGTTGTTTCCCAGCGTCATTGCCACAGATATGGAGACAATTGAAGTGAACAAGAAGAAGGTCTCACGCT
>DATHIE010000373.1:0-7651 GCA_035316905.1 Chryseolinea sp.
GTCTTCCACCGGAAAAAGCAGTATTGGGTCTGCCCTTCTATGGCAAACCGCGTGGGAAACTGACACATTACAAAGATCTTGTGAAAGCTGGAGCTGATCCTAACGGAGATTTTTATGATTCGGTCTATTATAATGGAATCAATACCATCAAAGCCAAGACAGAATTTGCACTGAAACAAAAAATGGCGGGTGTGATGATTTGGGAAATTTCTCAGGACACGAATGATCAGAATTCTCTGCTGAAAGCCATCAACGACACAGCGAAGAAGGATTAACCACATTTTATCCGTCTAGTCAAAACGTTGCCCCTCATGCAATTTTGGAGCAAAAGATTATTAATTTAGGCTCACCATAACCACTTCCAGATGAAACCCTTCCTTTTCACCCTTATGCTCTTCGCCTTCACGAGTCTTTCAGCTCAGAAAGTAGACAGTCGTTATTTTGAATTGCGCATCTACTACTGCCAGCCAGGGCGATTGGATGCGTTGATCCAGCGTTTCCAGAATCACACCACCAAGATCTTCGAGAAACATGGTATGGAGAACATTGGATATTGGCTGCCTACGAACAACGAAAAGAACGCTCTATATTATATACTGGCATTTCCAAGTAAGGAGGCTCGCGAGAAGTCATGGGCCGACTTTGGAGCAGACCCCCAATGGAAAGAAGTCCAGAGCAAGTCGGAAGAAAGCGGTAAGATCATAGAATCAATAGTTTCCGTTCAAATGACTGCATCGGAGATCATGCCAAAGCTCAAACCTGGTAAAGGCGACGGCAGATTGTTTGAACTCAGAACTTACACCTGTTTACCAGGGCGGCTACCAAACCTAACAACACGCTTTAAGGACCACACATTAAAGCTTTTTGAGAAACAAGGAATGGAAAATCTCATGTACTTCAACACTGTCGAGGAAGCAGGGGCGCAGCCAAAGCTTGTCTACATGCTTGCTCATAAGAATCAGGATGAGGCGAAGAAGTCATGGGACGCATTTCGCGCAGACCCTGTATGGGTCGCGGCAAGAGATGCTTCAGAGAAGGACGGAAAGATTGTAGAGAAGGTAGAGTCGGTGTATCTGACGCCTTTGAGTTTTTCGAAGATCAAATAGTCACGAGCCACACGCACCTCTTAATAATTGGATTGCGATGTACATCGCAGTTTAACATACACCATTCTGAGCAGTTGTTACCGCTTCGATGGAGCAACCAATTTGTAAAAAGTTTCTTTGTATGTATCAGAGATCGGGATTAGATTTTTTCCAATTTTGATCCGATCGCGTTCGATTGACTCAATCTTACTGATAGAAACAAGGTAAGATTTGTGAACCCGGCAGAACAATTTTTCCGGTAATACTTTCTCCAGGTCCCCAAACGTATCCAACGTCATTATTGTCTTTCCCACGGTGTGTATTTTCCTGTAGTCCCTCAGGCCTTCGATAAAAAGTATTTCATCCATGAAAATTTTTTCCAACCTGTATTCCGTTTTTATAAAAATGAAAGCCTGGTTTTGTGATTGATTGGAATTCAATTTTTCATGCACCCTTGCAACAGCCTGCATAAATCTCTCGAAGGTGTAAGGCTTCAGGAGATAGTCTGATACATTCAGCTCAAAGCCTTTGAGCGCATATTTGTCAAAAGCGGTGGTAATAATCACTTCCGGTTTATCATGGACCGATTCTAATAACTGAATTCCCGAGAGGCCATCCATCTGGATATCCAGGAACAGCAGATCAACATGAGATGATCCTAGGAATTCAATACCGTCCACCCCATTATCGAAGGTCCTGAGCAAATTGAGAAAAGGGACTTTTAAGATAAAATCCCTCAGCCTTTCCATGGCTAATGGTTCATCCTCAACAGCGATACAGTCAAGCCGCATTCAAATTCAATTTTAGCGAAACGTTGAACATATCATTTACGGTTCCAATTTCAAGCGAATGCGAATCTTTATACAACAATTGCAACCGCTGCCTGATCAGATCTAATCCAAGGCCACTTTTATGTGAAGTCAGAGGCCGTTCCTTATCAATCACATTTACACACGAAAACAGCACCGTATTATCAGCAATCTTTATCTTAATTACGATAGCGTTCTCAATCTTCTTGTTGGTCGAATGTTTGAACGCATTTTCAATAAAAGGAATGAAGACCATAGGGGCAATGGAGAAATTTTTTGGATCGCCACTTACATCAAGTTCCACAAACTCACCGGCTGTCCTGATATGCTGAAGATCAATAAATTTTCTGATATATTCCAATTCCTGCTCCAAGGGAATCCTTTCTTCCTGCGTATCATATAACGTGAATCGCATGATATCCGACAGCTTTTTCAGATAGACCGATGCAGCGCTTGCATTTTTCTCGATCAGAATGTCAATATTATTGAGCGTGTTAAACAGAAAGTGGGGATTGAGTTGAGCTTTCAATAGTGCAAGCTCTGTTTCCAGGTTCTTTCTGATCAAAACTTCCTTAATGTGGATCTCATCATACCAGGTAATAAAGCCTCTTAAGACCGCCCCCATCATGGCCGGTATAAGGAACATGATTGTGGAAATGATAAAAGCCAAGGCCCACTGAATTGACACCAATATCACCTCTCCTTGCGATTGTACCTGAATGTCGGAAAAATCTGGTTGTGGACTCATCCTAAAAAATTGATATATGAATATTAAAGGAACGCCCAGCATACTCAAGCCAATAGCTGATCGAAAAAATGTCTTTACTTCTCTTTTTGCCAAATACTTCGGTACGAGAAAAAAATAGGAGATGTAGAAGTATACCATGCCAAAAAATATCCTTTCAAGGAGGGGTGCAATAAAGTCATTGTCGAAAACAAACCCTCTTGTTAAACCTGTAACGGAAAAAAGGAAGTAGACAAACCAATAGGCAATGTGCATAAGAATCACTGTTGACTTTTTCATAGGCACTCAATTTTTGAATGAAGGTGAACCAAAGTCAACGGACACTGAAATAATATCTGCACACAGCGGATATTTGTCCGCAAAGCCGGCTAATTGTCCTGCAAGATCCTTCACCAAATGCTAATAGGATCTGGATAGGATGGGGGATGTGAGAGAAGTGCTAAAGGCATTTCGCTTTCAAAACCCCTAAATCCCCTAAAGGGGACTTTGAAATGCAAGTGCTAAAGGCGATATACTTGTGCGTTGACAAATAACACTCAACAATCAACACTCAATAAGTCAACACTCAAGGATTGTGACTAGCTTCATTCTCCCCTTTAGGGGGGTCAAGACGACATAACGATTAACGAACTTTTTCAGCGATATCCGAAACCTTTATCGTGATATTACGATAAAGGTACTATGGGACTAGCCAAGACAGAAGAATTCACCAAGGCTCAAAATGAACTCGCGTCGTTTGCAAAGGCGCTTGGTCACCCCGCGAGAGTCGCGATCCTGCAATTTTTGATAAAATCAAAGTCCTGCTTCTGTGGGGATATTGTCGAACATCTCCCGCTTTCTCAGTCAACGGTATCTCAACATTTAAGTGAGCTTAAAAAAGTAGGCCTCATTCAAGGCAATATCGACGGGCCTGGTGTCTGCTATTGCATCGATCAAAAAAACTGGAATAAAGCCATGAAGGTGCTCCTGACGCTGCTTGATGCGCCAATTGTAGAGACCTGCTGCTGAAATTTTTTTGCCTTTTATTATCGCAATATTACGATTAACCAAATTAAATATGAATACACAAAACACCTCCGAAAATCTTAAGCACATTGTACGAGAAAAATATTCTTCCATCGCCGAAGATGAAAGCAAAACGACCGGTTGCTGCGACACCTTATCATGTTGCAATACCATGGCGGACGACTATACCAGTCTGGTGGGTTATGTAGCAGATGCAGACCTCGGCCTTGGGTGTGGCTTACCTACCGAGTTCGCAAAGATAGAGACCGGCGACACGGTGATCGACCTCGGATCTGGCGCTGGCAATGATTGTTTTGTAGCACGCGCCATTACTGGCGAAAAAGGAAAAGTAATCGGAATAGATTTCACGCCAAAAATGATCGAAAAAGCCAAAGCAAATGCAGCCAAACTCAACTACAAGAATGTGGAGTTCAGGCTGGGCGATATCGAAGACCTGCCAATTGCCGATAATACTGCAGATGTGATAGTAAGCAATTGCGTATTAAATCTCGTACCGGATAAAGAAAAAGCATTCTCAGAAATATTCAGGGTTTTGAAAAAAGGTGGTCACTTCAGTGTGTCGGATATAGTTGTGGATGGCTATCTTCCCGAGTCGCTGTTGCAAAGTGCGGAAATGTACGCGGGATGCGTTGCCGGAGCCATACAAAAAGATGAATATCTCCGTATGATTGAATCTGCAGGTTTTCAAAACATCGTACTCCAGAAAGAAAAAGTGATAACACTGCCTGATGACCTGTTGAAATCAGAACTGACCGAAGCGGATAATGAGATTTTCAAAAACAATAAATCCGGAATTTACAGCGTGACCGTTTATGCAGAGAAACCCACCAGTTGCTGTGGGCCGACATGTTGCTCATAAGAAAAGATCATCAATAGATGTTTAACTCGCTAAAAGAAAAAATAGAATCTCTGACTTCCAAGTTTGAGATCATTCCATCAACCAGACGGGCCACATTGGCCCATCTGGCCAGTTACATTCGCGAAAAGGTGAATCTCAATGAGCCAGCTCAACTAAACTTCATCTGTACACATAATTCTCGCAGAAGCCATATTGCACAAGTATGGGCCGAAGCAGCTGCTCACTTCTATGGAATCCCGCGAGTAAAAAATTATTCGGGAGGAACAGAAGCGACGGCCGTCAATCCTAATGTGATTGCTGCACTACGCCATACAGGCTTCAAGATTACTGTTGAGAGGGATTTAAATAATCCCGTGTATTCTATTCACATCAGCAGTGATCATAACATCAAAGCGTTTTCAAAAAGGTACGATGACTCTTCAAATCCATCTAAAGATTTTGCCGCCGTAATGGTTTGCTCTGACGCGGACCAAAATTGTCCATTCGTGCCTGGCGCTGCTCAGCGTATTGCGATCACTTATGAGGATCCGAAGAAAGCAGATGGATCTCCACTAGAAACAGCCGCCTATCGACAGACCGTCGATGAGATCGGACGGGAGATGTTGTATGTTTTTTCGATGATTAATACCCCTAAATCCCCTTCAGGGACTTGAAATGCAAGTTCTAAAGACGAGTATTTGAGTGTTGATTGTTGACATATTGCCAGCCCGACGTAGCGTCTCGCGTAGGCGGGAGTGTTGAGTGTTTTTGTGAGGCGATTGTCTTCCGGCATTGGGACTGTCTTGTAGCGAATAACAATCAACAATCAACAATCAACAATCAATAAGTCAGCACTCAAGGATTTTACTCAATAATTCATTCTCCCCTGAAGGGGGTCGGGGGGTCAAGACAACTCTACCTATAAAATTCAAGCTGATTCACCCGTGCCCGCGAATATTCACGCGCCAGCTTAATGGTGTCATCTGATTCCAGGTATTTTTTGAAATACAAGATTGCCTGTTCCTTGTCTTTGTAAAACACGTCGTAGTTGCGAGCCAGATGATATAATAATATACCGCTCTTGGATACGTTATAACCCGCTTTGTAATACTTTATAGCCATCTTGAAATTATTAGCCGCCTCGTAACTTGCGGCGAGTTGAGCATAATAATCGCCGATGTTCTCCGAAATACCTTCGTCAATGGCTTTGTTCAGATAAACAATTGCGCTATCGGGTTGGTTGATGTTCTGATAGGACAAGCCAATGTAGTAGTATATCCATTCTGCCCGCGTATCAGCGTTCAAAAGAAAGTTCATCCAGTTAATTGCTTCCTCATACTCATCAAGTGCAAAATTGGCAATGCCCATAATCCTCGCGTGTGCCGGAAGAGTGTCTCCCTGCACGAGAAGCTGACTCGTGGTTTTTATTGCGTCACCGTACCTATTTTCAGCCAATTGAGCTTTTGCAAGCAACAGGCTTAACTGCGGGCTTGAAGTAAGCTTAAGAGCTTTTGTCAACACCATATCTGCTACTTCGGGTTGCTCACCGTTAATTAGTATTTCCGCGAGCAAGGCATTGGACTCAATATCCGTTGGATTGAGTTCCAACGCCTTATCAAGATAGTGGATTGCTGCTCCAACGACATTTGCCTGATGCGCAACGATACCATACTGTTTGTAATAATAACTATTGAGAGAATCCATTCCAATCAGTTTGGTATAACAAAGAAAGGCACTAGCAAATTGTTTCTGTTTGCCGTACATCTGTCCAAGCGCCAGAAGAGCGCCCTGATGCATTGAGTCGAGGGAAACAAGCTTCTCATACTCCGTGATCGCCTCGTTGTAGTTACCCATCTGATGATAACAAGTTCCCTTTCGCTGTAGAACTTCCACGGAAAGTGAATCTTCCCTACCCTCCAACAACTTAATTGCTTTGTTAAACTGATACGAATGGATCAGCTTGTCAACGTCCTGCGGAAACTGAATCTCTGTGGGCTGCTGCTGGGCAAATAGCTGAAAACAGGTAGCTGCCAGCACTATAAAACATATAGCTTTCATGGCGCGGGTTTTTTGGTTTTAACATAATTTAAGAAAAGCTATCGAACCTGGCAACAATGACAGGAGGATAAAATCAATCCAAGAACCTGGTAGATGCCTAACAATGGACAATTCAATCGAAGTATTGATCTCCCCGAAAAAAGATAAGGACTTTGAATAGAGTTCAAAGTCCTTATCTCAAAAAAATAACTGGTGGCTACGCGAACGTTACCACACCTTATAGATCTCACGTGAACCAGTAAGGTACATGTCATGGTAGCCTTCCATAGCTGCTGCCATCCTTTTCATTTCTTCGGCGTTTTCCATGTGCTTGTCCCAGCTCTTTTCATACTCAGTAAGGTTCTCAAACTTACTAACCATTACAACTTTATTGTACTGGCCCGTCATATCGGTCATGATATTAACGAGCTCGTTGCTGCCTTTCATAGCGTCCTTGAACTTTTTCGCCAGCTTAGACGCATTACCCGGTTTGCAAATAAAAATGTCGTGAACAATGATCATAGTAATAGGGTTTATGGATGATGTTTCGGGGTCTCCCAAGTTAGCGGACTTGCCTAAATAGTACAAGGAATTTTGCGTCCGATGAGCGGATCAAGCATTTTATGGCAAATGATAAAAACGGTGAAGACAGGACAGGATGTGAACCTGCTTCTAAGGTGCCAAAAAAAACATTCCGGCACTCTTCAAAAAACCTATGGCCCAAGTGGTGCATCATCTGCCAAACGCGTCGGTCTACCGAATCTTTTCCCGCTGATCCGCACAGATCAAAAGACACGCTGATTTCGCAGATTTGTTCCTCACTAGCACACACCACCACACGCTCGGGATTTCGTTAGTGATGACTTCAATTCGCAAGGGCGCCGTCATCCACCCAACACGCAATCATATCGATTTCCGATTGCGTCAGCATTCCATCCTCTGGCATGGTCCGATTCCCAGTGAGCGTTTTAATTTGTGCTGCGTTTGTTTGTACGTTCTGGAAATTACGGAAATCAGGGAATTGACTTCCGTTATGACATCCAGTAACTGCGCAATTCGAGCTGATGATGGTCGCGATCGATGTGGAATAACTTATTCCTGATTTGAGCTT